>JACDHC010000032.1 GCA_013821245.1 Candidatus Nitrosopumilus sp. | reverse complement strand
CAAGTTTCAAAATATGGTAAAAGAGATGATGATGAAGGTATCATTGTATAACTTGTTTACAAGATTGGCTTGACTGTGATATATTTGATCTTAGAATAATTAGTTATGCAACAGAGCAGTTTTTAACCATTTAGCAAAGAAGTTTTATAGGCTTGCTGACTCCTGATCCCATTACAAATATCACATCATTGGAAGCATTTGGCACAGAAAATTACACAATCTAAATGGTAAAAATAACCTGAAATTACAAAACCCATATCAAGTTGATAACTTTCATTCTAGCTTGCGCATTAACTGTGACAATGCTGGAATAATTTTTCCAATTTATTTATTATCCCTGTCCATGACTGCCACAAGTGTCATAAATAAGGAAGTTATTGAAATTCTAACTAGCAATTGATCGCTTGCTTGGACTTGGGAGGTCAAGTTTAACCAAACTAATGGATTCGATTACCCCCATAGGGTTAGAAAAGATAATGAGGATTTACGGGATCCGTAATATTCAAAATCGCACATTCACTGGTTATTTATTATTCCACCTTTCAATCATTCTCCCCTCCTTTTCCTGGCAACATCCGTCATAGCGGAACTTCAACGATGGCCACATCAATGTTCGTATAATACCTTTTGACGTCTCCGCCATATTTGGACTTGAATCTTTTCACAACACCATCAACACCATCGCCGTCTGTTAGTAGTTTGCTCTTTGCAGGCATATCCACACCATTTACGGAAATCTTCAACATTGGGTCGGCCACCAGGTTCTTGTACCACTCGGTGTCTAGCCCCGGTTTGGAAGCAAATAAACTGTGTTGCCTTCATGAGTAAACCAGACCGTCCTGTGAATATCCCTGCCTGATTTTCTACCTTTAACGCTTAGTGTTATCTCGTTTGCCCTATTTAGTTTCTGGTGAACATCTGCTTTGGACAGGATACTTTATACGGTAATTATCTGATAAGGGTTTTGCGTTTTGCCCCATAACAAAATTTTGAAAACCAATTCTTATACATCTTGCAAATGATATGTGATGTCCAAATTTCTCAGTTAGTCCTGCAGGGGCACGGCAATTAGTTTTACTTTTTAATTAATACCATATGCAAGTTTGGCCATCCTACTATAGCCCGTCTGACGTAAAGCATAATTTAACATGTTTTGTAAATATGACTTTATTGCAATAACAAAATGAAGCCCAACAAGGTGTCTTTGCCCTTCTGCATTCTAACTATACAAACCAGTAGAATGTATCATCAATAAATAATATGGTAACCTAAAATTGATATGACCCAAAATACCTCACCTGAAACTAATTCCAAACTTGTGGAGTAATTTAATGAAGCCATATCTGTTGAGAACGCAGCAATAGACAGACTAGAGACAAGGATAGATGAGTGTCCCCCGCAAGAAGGAAAACAGAGATTGCAGCAACATCTTGAAGAGACCAGAGGGCAACAAAATAGGCTTCAGGAGATATTATCAAAATATGGCGGCAGCCCTACAGACGCCAAAGCTCACCTATCTACACCAAAACCTCCAGCTACTCAACTTATGAAAAAGGCATTGAAGGATACCGTAAAGTCTGTCAAGGGCGATACCGACAATCCCCTTTTAGAGGAAATGGAGCTGATAAGGACCAAAGAAGATGCGATATTGGAGCATGCAGAAATAGTATCCTACAAAATGCTTATGCAATTGGCTGACAGAGCTGGCGCATAAGACGCAATACCATTGCTCAAACAAAATTTGCAGGAGGAAGAATCCATGGCCAAATGGATTATGGATAACACACCTTTGATGCTTGACCAGCTGTGGCCAAAGATTCAGTCTGCTGTTATCTCCACGGCAAACAAGTAAACATATTTCTTTTTCTCATCAAAATACTTTTATTTTTTCTATGACAACGTTTGATGACATTAATGCAAATTCGGGTACTACGCCTGGCCGTCCCCCAATCCGATATCTAAAATCCTTGTGGCATTTGCAGGAACGTTTTCTGGTAACATTGCTTCGCCTTCTTTTCTATTAGGAAACGAGTCATCACATCCAAGGCAATTCATGGAATGACCAGGAGCAGGCCACTCATTTGAGGATTTATACATGCTGATCATAAGCCATGAGGTTATTGTATATTCGCCTTGTAATATTCTTTGCAAGGCATAATCCCACTACCCAATTGAGTAAATCAAACAGACATTATTCACAGGTATTACCCACATTTTAATAATTACTTGGGTTTCATATTGATCTGCTAAACAAGACTTCAACGCACAAACAATATCTCCCGCATCTTTTCAAAAAAAAAGTAGAGTAGTTGTCCTGTAATCATTTCTTAGGCTGCTGAATTTAATGTTTTCCTTTTAAGGATTAATCCAAATCCAAGGGATACTGCGGATAACAGCCCTGCTGTAAGGAACACCAAATCATATGATTCGGCTGATGGATATGATCCCTTGACTCCCAAAGTCTCATGATCGGCCATATATATACCCGCCAGTGCCGGACCTATTGCCATGCCTACAAACAACAACAGAGCACCCACTCCCACCGATATGCCAGTAAATTCTTTTGGGGATGACGACACTATCATATTCCAGGTTGCGGTCATGGTAAGCGACAGGCCAGTAGCAATTAAGGCCAAATTTACAGATACCATGAATTCAGTTGAATTGAACACTGATAATCCAATTGTACCAAATAAGCTGACTATTCCACCAATAATCGCTGGCTTTATAGTGCCTATTTTATTTATGACAAATGGAGTAATACTTGCAAACACCAAGAAACTGATCATAAATGGTAGCTGAACATTTGCAGCATCTACCGAATCACCTCCAAATCCCAATGGAATTGGACTCCTAACCAACTGGACTATTGTTGGATAGATCATGAACATCGTAATTCCAGTGGTTATCAATAGGATGTAGGAGGGTAATAGGATCCTGTCTCGTAGCAATCTCAAGTCAACGAATGGAGGAATAACCTTTCTTTCAGTTATAACAAACACAGTCAACGAAATTATAGATATTATGAATGCCCCAGCAATTTGCGGAAGATTTTCATTGTTTACGCCGATTTGTATAAGTGTAAGTGCAATTAGAAAGGAGGATATCGTTGCAGAGAGAGCCATTATACCCTTGACATCTATTGGAAACGCTTTTCGTTTATTATTGTTTGTTGTCTTTTTTTCAATCATGGCATTAATAGGCTGATCTGATCTTGTGCCTTCCTTCACTATTTTAGAGATTAGTATTGTTACTAGTATCGAAAAAGGAACTATAGCCAAGAATGTTGCATGCCAGCCAAAATTTTGGATAATGCTGGCGCCCGCTAACAGGCCAACCACTGAACCTGCTGAATACGCAGATCCAAATATCCCTACAGCTATTGAAAGTTTAGCCGGCGGGAAGGTATCCCTAAGAAGACTAAACGCAGCCGGGACCGCGGCTAAACCGACGCCCTGGATAATTCTCGTAATTAGTAGAAAAGATATGTTATCCGCAAACCCGCCTGCCGTAAGCCCAACTACATATATTACAAGTAATGATAGTAACACTTTCTTTTTTCCGTACAAATCAGAAAGCCTACCAGCAATGGGGGTCATAACGGCAGCTACAATTAAATAAGCGCTGAATATCCAGGCGGCGGTTCCGTAGGATATGCTAAATTCTTCTATTATCTCGGGTAGCGCAGGCAAAAGCATTGTCTCTGAAAAAAAAACTGTCAAGAGAGTACTGCTAAGTATTGCCAGTGTAAGCCAAGCATGACGACTGACAACAGCTGTTTCACTAATCACCTTATTTTTTTCGCCTCGATTTTTTATCATAAATTTATTACCTTTTCTCATTAACTATAATAAGGTAAGTATATAAGTTAATAGGTAACATTATGGTAAGTAGATAGCATATTGTTAAATTGAATGAGGAAATCATTACAAAAAGGAGTTATAAAAAGATACCCTATCGATTATATGAAACAATTTCTTTGAGATATGCATATCAAAGTAATAAAGTATCACAAATACTAAATTGTATTTATTGTATTTTCCACGCCGCTTAAGAGATATCATCATTGATGCCTATGATTTTTTCGTTCTTCGACCAAGTCGAGATAATGAAAGAATGAGCAAAACGGTTTAGTTATTTAATCAACGCTCTAGAAGAAGTTTAAGAAAAGAATGAAAAGAAATATCTGTTTGAAACTGCTTGGATAAGGTATTGTTGGATCCATACGTTAAGTCCCATGTATTGATAGAGATGTTTTTCTGTAGATATTATTAACCATGCATATTTTATATGCAAGAATAGATAAAGGATAATAGTTTTTGGGGCTACATGTATTTTTTAATGGATTTAGCAGTTATTTTGTCAATTTTAATGGGATCAGGGTTATCAAATATTTGTTCGCGGCAATATTTGACAGAAAACAATGCCATTTGTTCCAAAATTGGCTGCAATTCCTTGCCCTTTTGAGTAAGACAATATTCTATCCTAACAGGAGTTTCATTGTATACTTGGCGCTTTATGATCCCATCATTTTCCATTTCTTTCAGCCGTATTGACAAGGTTTTAGGATTTATCTCCTCTATAGAATTTAAAAATTCGTTAAATCGCCTATGCTTATCGTAAATCATATTGCGCAATATTAAAAGAGAGAACTTTTTACCAATTATGTTAAAGGTATTGAAAACCGGGCAACATTTGCATAACATTCCATCTATCATGTGTTGTTGATTGAAATTCTTATTTCCTTCATGATGGTTATCAAAGGTTTTTTCCTCAATCAAACTAGCAAATCTCCACCTAATTTCAAACTCATCACTTACCAATTTAAATACTTACCTTATTATAGTTAATAACACAAAGGGATTTGGAGAATAGTCGAAATTCGATGTGATACAAAATATGCATTTCATCCGTGATCAAAAGCAACATCTTTCTATTTTATTCCCTCGTTGATCTATGAGATATAATGAGACATCCAGTGCACTAATGATGGTATTGTTATTTGACAAGATGCAAAGATGTTTTGTAGTGAATAGTCCATTGATAAAAAGTTAAAGTAAAACAGTCCACCATGTAAGACAAATCCTATTCATAATACCAATATCAGCACTAATCATCACGGACCCGCTGACAACATATTTCTTGTTAGTATAAGTAGATAAGTTGGATCACATAAGACCAACAAATAAACAAGGAGAGACAGTTGCTGCTAGGATATTAAACAAAATACAAATAAAATACCGAAGTAAAAGTATAACACTTAATGATGATGCATTAATACCATATTATCATGGGATGGATAAGAATATGCGACAAAAATTCTTTAAATGATGGTGACATTAAGGAATTTGATCACAACGACATAAAGATTCTCATAACCATGATAAGAGACAAAATCTACGCAACTGATAGAATATGCACTCATGCATATGCTGACCTGTAAACGGGGTTTCTAAACGAGGAAGAAAAAACCGTAACGTGTCCACTGCATATGTCCGCCTTTAAATTAGAAAACGGCATATCACAAAATCCACCTGCAGAGTTACCCCTAAAAACATATGATATAAAAACCGAAGACAATGGTGTTTATGCGCTCATCCAATGACATACTATTCATATAAAGATATTTTAGATACAATGATGTAATAAGTATATGACTAAAAGTTTTGTTTTAGTGACACTTGCAGTATCCATTTTGATCTTCATGCTAAATCCAATTAACTCCATAAGCGGCCAGGAAAACTCTACAGGAGCAGTATTAGCTAATGATACTAGTTTGCAAAATAACTCCATAAGCGGCCAGGAAAACTCTACAGGAGCAGTATTAGCTAATGATACTAGTTTGCAAAATAAAACTGCAGTGGTATTAGAAACCGAAAACAATGAAACGGTTATCATCATAGGCGAATCTGAGGATAATATGTCAACAACAAACACTGCTGAAAGGGTTGGTTCTATAGTAACCAATTTACTAAATAAAACAGGAATCATAATAAGCAATCTCCCCGAAACATTAGAAAGTGCTACTGAAAGAGGTGGCAATGTTATCTCTAATGCATCAGTTCCTGCAGGAAATATATTTAAGAACATAACCGGTAAAATAATAGGCATATTTGAATAGCAAAAGAAAAACAGGATAATACATGTTAGAGAATTTTTTTTGGTGGAATTCCCCTCCTAACGTTCTCTTATCTGATACTTTCTTGTCATTGTTTTTTCCCGTCAAATTTCAACCATGTCATTATTTATAAATAGCAAAATAATTGTCTAACCATAAAAAAAAGAAAAATAAAAAAGCCCGATATCCATTAAGCAGCAGAAGCAATCAATTGATCAATTTTCGTATCTACCTGCTGCGATTGAACAAGTGGGTTGCAATGACATACATCAATATGCTATCGGCAGCAGCAATTCCAAATACCAGTAGTAAACCCAGGTTGTCAAGTTGTGCAGGTCCGGAACACCATGTCCAAACGCCCTTGGCGATGTTGCCGCTTCCACCTTTGATTGGGCCACCCTATGGCCTCAGACCAGAGGGACCTACTGCTTGTTGTTGTTCAGGTTGGGCATAGGTCATTATGCCTCTGTTAGGTATTGAGGCTAGGGGAGTGATAGTGAGCCAAGCATCAGGATCAGCCCAACCGAAAAGATTTTGGGCATTGATTTGCCAACAGATTTGATTGGGGTTACAACCCTTTTGCCTATGAGTTCTTTTGTCCTAATAACCTTAATTGCCATGCATTAAAGCATGATATTTTAAAGATATTTTACTTTCAATAAATAAATGACATTATGTTAAATATTAATATATGATGTAATGTATATTACATAGGTAAGGTGGTAAAATATGAACATAGGACCCACAGATAACAATAATAAAAAATCTAAAGAAACGGCAACCCTAAATGTTGCTGAAGCAGAACAACGCGATGTTGGAAGGAAGATTGCGCGTGTTGATCCTCTAGTTGCCAAGCGCCTAAACATTAGCAGCGGTGACGCGTTGGAGTTGGTTTCTCCCGGAAGAAAAACCACGGTTCTGAGTTGGCCGGCAAAAGAGGTAGACAGTGGTAGGGAATTGATTAGAATTGACGGCTTTATCAGAAATAGGCTAGATGTTGGTATCAATGACCTGATAGAGATTAGGGTGGTAGAGTCCAAAGAGGCCAAAAGCATAACATTTGCACCCATCGAGCCTTTAAGGATAATGGGGGCAGAGGAGTTTCTTGCCGAATATCTAAACGGGACCCTCATGACCAAAGGCGATACGATACCAATCAATGTTATGGGCAGGAGGGTGGATTTGGTTGTTATTGCCACAAATCCCTCGGGTCCAGTCATAATCAACAACTCTACAGAAATTGTTGTTTCCGAAGAGAGCTCAAAGGCAGAGCAGATATCAAAAGAAGGTGGGAATGCATCCATCACCTACGAAGATATTGGCGGATTGGGGGATGCGGTAACAAGGGTTCGAGAAATGATAGAATTGCCACTAAGGCATCCGGAGTTATTCAAGAGACTGGGAGTTGAGGCACCAAAAGGGGTGTTGTTGCACGGTCCTCCCGGCACTGGAAAAACACTTCTGGCAAAGGCAATAGCTAATGAGACAAACTCAAACTTTTACACCATAGGGGGACCTGAGATAATGAGCAAATACCACGGGGAGTCAGAGGAGAGGCTAAGAGGGGTATTTCAGCAGGCCGAGAAAAACGCACCCTCAATTATCTTTATAGACGAAATCGATTCCATCGCCCCAAAAAGGGAAGAGGTGACAGGGGAAACCGAAAGGCGAATCGTTGCCCAATTGCTATCGCTAATGGATGGCATGACCTCAAGGGGAAAGGTGGTGGTGATAGCGGCTACAAATAGGGTAAACGCTATCGACCCCGCCCTTAGAAGACCGGGGAGGTTTGACAGGGAAATAGAGATAGGGGTTCCAAACAGGGATGGCAGGCTGGAGGTGCTGCAGATACACACAAGGGGTATGCCAATAGACAGGGACGTCAACCTTGAAAAGCTTGCGGATATTTCCCATGGTTTTGTTGGGGCAGACTTACAAGCACTTGCCAAAGAGGCTGCAATGAGGGCCCTAAGACGGGTGTTGCCAGACATTAACCTTTCAAGCGAAGGCATACCTGTTGAAACGCTAAGGAAAATCATAGTCAGAATGCAAGACTTTATGGACGTCATTAAAGAGATGGAGCCCTCTGCAATGAGGGAGGTATTTGTGGAGGTTCCCGACATAAAGTGGGACGATATAGGTGGCCTATCCCCCATAAAGCAGGAATTGCAAGAGGCTGTGGAATGGCCCTTAAAATACCTGGGGGTGTTTACCTATGCAGACGCGAAGCCTCCAAAGGGCATTTTGCTTTATGGCCCTCCCGGCACGGGCAAAACACTGATGGCCAAAGCTGCTGCAAACGAAAGTGAGGCAAACTTCATCAGCATAAAGGGTCCTGAACTGTTGTCAAAATGGGTCGGGGAGTCCGAAAAAGGTGTAAGGGAGATATTCAGGAAGGCAAGGCAGGCAGCCCCATGCATAATTTTCTTTGACGAACTGGACGCCATAGCACCGACAAGAGGTGGGGACCATGGAGACTCCCATGTCACAGAAAGGGTCATCAGCCAGTTTTTGACGGAAATGGATGGCCTGGAAATACTGACCAATGTTGTTGTAATAGGCGCGACAAACAGGCCAGACATAATAGACCCCGCCCTATTGAGGCCGGGGAGGTTTGACAGAATCCTATATGTGTCTCCACCTGACCGTGACTCCAGGCTGCAAATAATAAAAATCCACACCAAAAAGAAACCTGTGGCCGGAGACGTCAACATTGAGCAGTTGGCCGACAAAACGGAGGGATACACTGGCGCGGATATTGCGTCACTGTCATCGGCGGCAGTTATGCTTTCATTGAGGGAACACATAGAAAAATACCCAGATCCCAAAGAGGCCGAAAGACACGCCCAGGAACTAAAAATCAGCATGAAGCATTTTGAGGATGCCATGATGAAGATTCGCCCACTGTCAAGGCAGGAACTTGACATGTACAAAAACGTATCAGACAAGTTTGGAAAGCCTCAGTTATCCGCATAAGATGAAGGCGGATAATTCCCCCATCTACTCATTATTGCATTTAAAAGATAACTTTACCAAATAAGACACGGGCAATATTAATTCCCATTAGTTAATAAATGCCAGATTTTTTGGATTTTGCAAGATTTCTTGTTCCTTTTATTATCTTCTCGTATGACAGTTTCGCATGATCTTTAAAATGGTTGCTAAAAAATTGGGCATTTTTGTAATTATATTATAGCGTTTTTTGCCCATTTTGAAAACTTTTGTTCATAGATTTTAAATTGAATTATATAGTTTATGGGATATGCCTAGAGGACATTATAATGATTTTCAATCCAATCAATAATAATAATTTTTAATGTGCGGGATTGTCCACCATATTTTTATTATTTTTTATTTGGCAGTTTTATTATGATGTTGTCCTGATTTGCAATGAAGTGAATAACACATCTAACCTAATGATGAACCAGGAAAATGTAGCAGGGTTAACTTAACAAACTCAAATATTTAAGATTCGTATTATAGCATGTAACTCAAATATTGCCTGCAAAAAGCAACGAGCCGATTGTAACAGCAATCAGTTCAATGACAAGGAACATGCAAATGGCTGGCCAGTATTTTTGTTATTCATTCAACCTTTTTTATCGACATTATCCATATTGAAACCACAAGAAAAAAAAACAGCACCTGACAACAGGGTTGGAACAACAACCACACAACATACAAAAACACCAAGGAATAGCCCATGATCTTAGTGTAGCATTGTTGTTAAAGATAACAGAATCTCATTTAAAGGACTGATATTGTCACCAGGCCCATCTGGTTCGTATTCATTGGGTTCAAATAACTCGTCATTCCCTATTATAATATAAGGGAGAAGTCACTTTACTGCACGCTCAGTTGACTGCGACCATTACAAACATGAAAAATACGTATGGAATTTACTATTCAATATTTCCTTAATTTGCTTATAGTTGCTTTTGCCATAAAATATAATAGTGAACCAGGTGAAAAATATATGAAGTAAAAAATCAAATGCAAAATCAAAATACAAATGCGATATTCGCCATTGCAGTTATTATGACTGCGTTTACTGCGGTATTACAATTCGGTTCTGCTAATTTGGCATTTTCCCAAGAGGTTCCGCTGCTTCCTATAAATACTGGTAATGAAACACTTGACATCAGTTTACCTGTATTTTATGAATGCATAGAAGAAGCAGTAGACGCAAGTGAAAATGCGCCACAACAAGACTCCTACTTTGAAGACGAACCAACAAAGAACGAAGTGAGGGCGTGCTACCAAGCAGTATTTATAGATAATCCTGTGGAAGAAGAGAATAACAATGATGAAGATGAAGAGGATGATGAGTAAGAATGGATATGCACATTAAAAACAACACCACCAAAATGACAAAATTAAGCATATTAGCCATTACTGCAACCATGGTAATTTTAACTCAAATCGCTTTGGTAGAGAATGCTCAAGGTTTAACAAGATTCGATAATTGCGTGACAAGAAATGCAAACAATAACGGAACGCTTTCTTTAGCGGATGTTGAGAGATGTTATGATTCTGTGTTCCAGGGCGCTTTAGACAATGATGCTGACGGTAGACCCTTAAGGTGAGATAATATAGACCTTAAGGTGAGATAATATAGACCTTAAGGTGAGATAATATAGACCTTAAGGAAACAGTAAAAGTAACTTTACTTCAATTAGAAAAATCATGAACTTTCCATAATTTATTTAATTAGTTCTCTTACACTATCTAATAGCTTTACTCACTAACATTTTAAAAAAATATAATTGATATCTTTTAAATCTCGCAAAAAAAAGTAATGAATAGTTCTAGTTTACATGTATATTTGCAACCATTGAGGGATGGTATACACAATAATATTCATAGCTTCCAGGTTCATCAAATGTCAAACTATAGGATTGTTTTGACAATATTGGACCAGAATCAAATGATGAGCCGCCGTCAGAATCATCACCAGAGCCTGATGTTACTGTGTGTGCAACCAAATCTTCATTGTGCCATGATATTGCTTGTCCAGCTTCAATTTCAATTGGATTTGGTAAATATGAATCATCTCCATATATACCAACAATTATTGCCGGAATTGCGTCTTTAGGTACAGGTGGGCTACTATCTGAATCATCATTTTGTGTTGCTGAATTGGATTGGCTTTTTGGTGTTGAGTTTTCTGACATTGGTAATATCCTATACAATTCCCCTGCGTAGGTTAATACATACAAATAACCATCTGGTCCCGTTTCTATATCCGTGATGCCGCCGAAGCCTTGAGCAAAAATAATTGGCTCCATTTCATTTGGAGTATCAACCTTGTTGTCAGACATTGATCCCGTTCCACCAAAAAAATTGTCGTTTGCAATAATACCCGTTCTATCGTCATCAAGTGTCAATCTGTAAAGGTTCCCATTGTTAATGTCCCCAACAAATAGATTGCCAAAGTATTCTTGTCCCAAGTCACTTGATTTAAGAAACTCGATATCTGTTATGCCTATAGGAACTTTCCACACAAACTCCGGGTCGCTATATGCACCATCACCAATTTGAACTAAATCATCTTCCATTGCGTCATTATCCATGTCATCATCGACTTCATATCCCTGAATTAACGCCCAACCGCTGTTAAAGCCAGGTTCAACAAGGTTAATCTCATCACCCATAGTTGGGCCATTTTCAGTATCCCACAAATTTCCGGTCAGTGGGTCAAAATCCATGCCAAAGCTGTTTCGGATTCCCATCGCATAATAAAGGCTAAGGGGCATTTCATCCCCAAAGATAGGGTCTGCAGGCACAACCTTACCGTTCTGGGTTATCCTTAAAATGCCACCCGTGCCATCAGCATCTGGACCATCACCGATATTTTGGGCGAGGGTTCTATGCCCACCCATTTCCCCCACCATCACATACACATTACTGTCCAGCCCTACCACAACTTTGCCACCAACGTGATCAGATCTATCGGCGGTACCTGGCTGCGCTGGGAGATTTAAGAGAGTAATTGGATTGATCAACTTTCCATCCACATATTCAAACCTCTTTAGCACATTGCCTTTTGGCTCAACACCATCTTTAACGTCATCACCATCCTCTCCACCCCCTGATTCGGTATAATAAAGAAAAACATAGACTCTACCATCATTTTTTTTTGATATATCCATCCCAAGTAAACCGCGTTCTAAATCAGATGCCACCTGTACATCCAACACGGGAGTATCCCGGGTTTTTCCGTCTATTATTTCAATAACGTTACCGGTGTTTTTTTCAGTCACAAGAATGTCATTGTTACCCAAAAAGGCAATGCTTGTTGGCGCTTCTAAACCGTCAACAACCTTTTCCACAACAAGGTTGGGATCGTTTACAACAGGTCCAGACTGAGAAGGCTGTGCTTTAGAATATGCACCATATGTTGTTTGAGTTGATGAAGAGGCTCCAAAAAATATAACGAACATTAGAGCAAAAAAAGAAATTGGCAATCGTTTATTATGCATATTGTTACCTAAAAAATATCGTATGAATTAATAAATGGATTTCGCATTACTGTTTATGGAAAATACTACTGTACAATCAAATGTATTCTTCTGCTATTTCCCATTTTTAAAAATAATAAAATCACCTTCAAAGGACAAAATAAGGACAAGATTGATGAAAACTACCAATATATGATAAAAATGTTATAATACTATATATCTAACAAAATTCTGTTACTCTTTTAGGTAGATTAGATTTTACCATAGGTTTTTTAGTTGCATATGAATGTACAAAACACCCTACCAACAATTTTGCGGACTTGAAATTAACTGTAATAATAGGATTCACAGTTGCCAAGCAATTTTTGCAAATCTTTTTTATCATGACAACAAGCACGGACACACAAAAAAAACTAACAGGCAAATTGAGCCTTCATGTTTAAAACAAATAGCATAGAAAATGATTTTTGCGGACTATATATTTGATATGTTTAAAGAGATATCATATACTTTATTTTACTAAAACTGTTGAGAAATCAATACCACCCATCGATACCATTTGTTATAACATCATTCATCATACCTTTCGGTTTTGTTCCATACAGCAATAAGTTTAAATGCAAAACACATACAAGTTTTTGTTTCAAAAAATAAAGAAATAAAAAAATAAAATAAAGAATTAAAATAACTAATCATTTATCTTAGCTAAATAAATAAATCATCATTCATGTCAATTTACGCCACAAAAAAAAGATAATCAAACATAGTAAATACTTTTTGATCTACAAAAAGCTATGGAGTAATAGGTTGTCTAGGTTACACATTCTGATTCCATACCATGTAAAAAGTAAGATTTAACGATAACCATAGCATAATATACTTACATATATTATCGAAACCCTATTCAAATATCGTTATTGTAAAACAGTACAATGTTAAAGTCTTAGACACCATAATAATAAATTATAATCAAGCACATCTTCAGCCATATCAATTCCCATCATCTTCCAAGCACCTTTTACAATATTATCCACTATTTGTTTTTCCCAATAAACTAAATTTCATTCTAACAACATTCACACAGTTAAATATCGATACCATTACATCAAAAAGCCTGTCTTTTGACAAACCATCAAAAAATATTGTTTTTTGAATTTGTATGTCAGAGATTGTGACATCGTTATCAACACCATCCGTAGTATTAATAGTGAAGTCCAAGCTCATTTGCAGAAAAACAATTTCCAAGTCCAACAGTGATTCTTTTTTTAATTTTGTTGCTTCCGGAACATCTTGCGGATAAAGTTGAAGCCCTGCTTTTCCAGTTACTATGAGGCTATCCTTAGAGGCATTAAGGAAACCAATATTCAATATGATGTTGTCTTTAATAACAACGCAATTGACATCTGCATCCTCATCATCCACATATTCTATTGCCAATCCTTCCTCCTCTAACCAATCTTTAACCATATTCACTACTTCCTTTTTATTTTTATTTGCAGCCTCCTTCAATTGATAGCAATGTTAGATTGTTTTACAGATTAATACTTTGATTTGACAATTTGAAGATAAACCATTAAGAATTTAAAACCCATATTTACATGGATTTGTTCCCATATACAAAATGGACCGAAACTCAGAGGCACGTTAATCCATGAACACATACCTAGCATTCACATATAGAAAACTAACAATTGTCTGCGAAGCATCCGAATCTTAGGCAATTATTCCTAAAAAACAGGATAAATAATCATAAAGATATTTTACTAATAACATTATCAGGATATAATAGCGATTTAAAGGAAATTTTGGCTAACAAATAAAAATAATGGATATTTGTGTTCCATCTTCAATGGATATTCACTGCCTAATTGTGACAAGATGGTCTTCAAGGCAGCGTGGGAAAGTAGCCTTTGGTA
>JACDHC010000183.1 GCA_013821245.1 Candidatus Nitrosopumilus sp. | reverse complement strand
ATGTGTTAGGAAAAAGTGCTAAATTCAATCACCATACGTATTATTGCATCTTTAAATACTAAATATGCAGAAATAGATATAATTTATAATGGGCCAAAAAAGAATTACAGGTTTTGATACAAAAGGTGTAATTTTTACCATAGTGATAGGAATGATACCTCTTCTATCACCACAATATGGAGCAGCAGTATTTGCGCAGGCTAGTGGAACAGATCCCATCCCTACTGCAAACTTCAATGGTGTCGTTACAAAAGTCATTGACGGCGACACACTGGATATAGAGACCAAAGACGGAGAAACAATGGTGATAAGGCTTACCTTGGTCGATGCTCCAGAGACCAGTGAGCCGGGATACACTCAAGCAAAGAATTTTGTCTCCCAGAAGTGTCTTAACAAGTCAGCAGCGGTGGATCCTGACAATAACCAAGACCTAACATTTGGAAGGCTTGTTGCTGTTGTCTACTGTGATGGACATAACATTAACGAGGCTGTAATTGCTAACGGTTTTGCTACCATTTACCAGAGTTTTTGCGGTGTTTCAGAATTTGCAGACACTGTTTGGGCTCAAAAGTTTGGATGCAGTAATGAAGGCGCTTCAGGCAATAGTGGAACATCTGTTACAGATGATGAAGACGAATCAGGCGATTGTGATGCTTCCTATGCAAGCGTTTGTATACCATCTGCGCCTCCAGATTTGGATTGTGGGGAAATAAGTCATAAAAACTTTAAAGTTCTTTCACCGGATCCACATGGATTTGATCGTGATAGAGACGGCATAGGTTGCGATTCTTGATCACAATCAAGGTTACATTTGTCACTTTTGCAAAATAAACAGGATATGCCCAGTGTTAGATTTACCATTTGATAAAATGGCACGAATAGTTAAGAAGTACATTATCACCATACATATGACTAATTGATATTATGTGGACAAGAAGGGGTCAGAAAGATAACACAATACTGTCATGTATGCTACAGAGTAACCAACAAAACTCACAAGTTATATTTTTAATTAGAAAACCCCAAGTTATTTTATGGCTAAAAAATATGGCATATTTGATGGTTTTAGGCTCAGTAATTTGAGAGGAAAGCAAAATCGCATCAGACTTGCCAGATTTATAATTTTTATAGGTTTCATAGTAGTGGGTATTGTCATTTTATCTGTATTTATACCACGAGCTGGAATAAATATAGAAATTATAGATAGAACGGAGGTTGTAGGAACGATGGAGACAGTTAGTGTAAAGATATCTAATAATAATTTTGCAACACTAAATGATGCGGTAGTACGATTTGGGGAAAACGGGACAATCCTACCAATTGGCAACTTGGGACCATTTGCATCTGTAATGATTACACCCGATGAAGGAGATTTGAATTTTGATAAAGTAATGGTCAGGGCAAATAATGGAACAATAGAACACATCAAGTCAAGATAATTGTCATTTATAAGACGATTGATAAACAAAATCGTATTTTATTATAAACGGATGAAGTAGAGTATTTTTGACAATATATGGGTATGCATTGCCCAAACGAATATCCGCATATCACTCCATGATTGTCAAATTGACAAATCAAAACACAAATGGTGTCATTTAATTAAATGACATCATAAATGGTGCAAACCTGTCATTTGACTCTAAATGTGTTTTTTTAATTTTGCGTCATCCTTAAGTAGTTTCATATCATTGTGTTTGGTTTTTTAGATCATTACCTAAAAAGACATTAGAGTGAAGGTAAATCAATTCTGCTAACCCATTAGACAAGAAATTCCCGTGTTATCTGGGTTATTTTCTGACCTAGACCTACTAAATTAGTAATACTGATGGCCAAAATAAAGAAGAAATTCATGTTCATTTTAGTAAGACATCAACTTGCTACGCAGTGTTATACATATGAAGGATAAGGGACAACAAATACAATATTCTGTTATTGATATTCATAGAAATCTTCCTATAAGAGATAGATAATTTATTTCAAGAATGTCAATTGCATGTTATTAACAAGATTTTGCTATTTATACTAAATATACACAATTTATAACAACTAAATGAAATGAAGGAATCCAAATAGCAAAATCTTCAATAGTATTACCAGTTTTTGAAAAATTACAGGTTTTCTCATTTAATATGTTATTTCAAATAATTTTGTATAATTGGCATTATAAAGAAAACCGTTTATAATCCCCTATTATAAATTACTCATGAAAGCAAATTTTCATATTTCAAACAGTATTTCAAGTACTTTTTCTTTGAACAATAAAGTCATGTTTGTCTTGTTATCTGTGTTTTTAATAACTACAACAACAGTCTCTACAACAGCATATGCAAATACCAACAATGGCAGGGATTGTTTTGAAATAGGCATAGCAGATGGAGAAAACCATCCATTAAATCAAGAAACCTTTAGCGAGTGTGAAGATAAATATTATAAAGGATTCATAAAAGGTTGCTTGTCAGTAGAAGGCAACACAATAGATGTCTGTGAAAGTGCTACAGATGCTTGAAATCATCATTTTTATGTTGCATAGGGGTAGAATTTAGATAGTCTTTTTCTTTTAATAATAGGCAAGTTATCAAAAAAATGGTATCTCTATGCAATTGACACAGAAGGTCATATCGATTATAGAAAATAAAACAAATAATGGAAATCGTTTGGTATTATAATAAAAACTCAAAGGGAGTGAATTTGTAAATGCCAATATTATCTTGCTGTTTATTCACTCCTTTATTATCGTGGTACAAGATCCAGGAAACAATTGAATCCATTGTATATGACATGCAAAGGATTTGGTGTGTAGTGCACCTGTGGCGCTTGCTTTATTTATTTAATCTATGGCGCATATTCATAGACATTGTTAGGTATACCTAACAAAAATATAAACCTGTTTTTGATTCTCTGAAAATATAATATCATACATTCATCACTCTAGTTAGTAAATATTATGAAAAATGAGAAAGAAGAACATAAGGTATACCACGTCAAGTTGTGGAAAATCATAAAGTAAAACATCATTTCCATAAACTCTATAAATATATGACCAATATCATCAGCATAGTCTGTCCTAACCGTTTCAATAGCTTTAGTGGGTTGTCATCATGAAAGACTTTTAGATTTTGTACGGCAACAAACTCATTTTTGTATAGCTGCAAAGATCATCACGGTTGGCTTGAAAGTAATCAAAATCCTATTCATACTCTTCCATCCATCACAAATTGTCATCCAGTGTCACACTCGAAGACTTTATTACGGATTGATATAAATTAAAAATCTTTTTCAGAAAAAAGAAAATTGTTAGAACTGCAAAACAGTAGATAGATTCTAACAGGTTAAGAATTAAAAAAGACGCGGATTGATGATATGGTGGTTCTGTTAATCCGGTTAGGATAACACTTGAGGATCTATAGCCATAGGGAGCATATATAAACAATGTTGAACAATAATAAATAATGAATGACTTTGATAAATCGGTAAAGAAGATGAAAGATGCACAACAAGATGTTGATGCAAAGGTGGAAACTTCACAAGATCATGCAGAAGGAAAACCAAGTTCAGAAACACTGAACAAGGCAAAAAACAAGGTTAAGGACGCACTCTCCTAAACTTTTTTCAGCCATCCATTCCGTAGTTATTATTTATTTGCATTTACCTACCTTAATCGAACAGAACCAATTGGATAATTAAGTTGAGGCCTTTTCGGTTACTTATCTTTATTTAGTTGTAAAAGATTTGACATGTAACGATAATAGGGTCTCAAACGAAGTCCTGTGGGATATAATTCGCCAACTCCTAGGCAATGATGTTCCCTACAAATCTCAATCTTATCAAACGGATGAATTTGGCATAATATCCAAAAGCAGGTTTCAAAGTCCTATGAGTACAAGTTAAGGTCCATGATAAAAAATAAGGTGTCCAACCTTTTGGATAGGGAGATTCCATTATTATCATCCTTATTCCCAAACATAGACCTTACCAATTTTGGTAAGATGTTTAAAGATATGCATGGCAGCAAAGACCTTACTGAATTTGGTAAGGCTTTCATCAATAAGACAATTACAAATAATTTGCATAAATCAGATGAAAATTACAAGAATCCCAAGGAAGAGTGTGAAAGCATTAATTATAATCGCAGTAGCCCGGCCCAGATTCGAACTGGGGTCAAAGGCTCCAAAGGCCTCTATGCTTGTCCGCTACATTCGGTATTTAATAATTCTAC
>JACDHC010000182.1 GCA_013821245.1 Candidatus Nitrosopumilus sp. | reverse complement strand
CCCAAACAAAGTTAACTGTACATTGATAGCCACTGCAGTTTTTTGAAATATTATGGAAGCACCCTCTTTAGAGACATGGACAAACATGATTTACGATGCTCCAATGGATTTTGAATCTCCTTTTTGAGATCCTTTTCTGCGCTCTCATTGTTACAGGTGTAGTCAGTTTACCGACAAATGCCTTAAATCTAACAATCACCTACACATATGGTTTGACAAATGTAAATTCAGGCAAAATTTTTGAATGCAATGCCACACATTTATTTATGGTTTTGTGCTCTAGTGACATGTTTTTCAGAAGACTTGTTTAAAATAACATATAAAAATAGTGCCTCATCCAATTTTTTTATATTTTATTGAATTTTATATGGATTTTATTATCGAATCCTACCAAAACCACACAGTAACACAGTATACCATGTCAGGATTGAACTAACCATGTCAATTATAGAACACAGATATTCTGTAAAGCTAAGGGTTTAGGTTTTCTTAAGTTTAGGGCAGATAAGTATAAATATACTATATAAATATACCAAATAATTATTACCTAAGATTATTAACAAATTTTTAATTGTAATAATGATCTTGATCACTTAATGAATAAAACCAACATGGCCTTGATGACAATCGTAATTGTGGCGGTACTTTCAGTTTTAACAGCTGGTAGTTTTACCAGTTCAGCCTTGGCAGACAAGGACAAAGACTACAAGAAGATAGTTCTCAAATGCTACAAATATGACGACGAGCATGATGGCCACGATGACTCTGACTATCGTTTTAGAGATGGGCATAACTACTTTTATTGCTATCTAGTCGACTTCAATGACCGCAACGGCCACAATAGTGACAAAAAGCATGACGATGACAGATACAACAGCGACAAAAAGCATGACGATGACAGATACGACAACTAAGCCATGGAAGTAAAGAGGATCCAACAACATAGTAAAAAGTCATTCATAAACAGCAAACAAAAAGGTTAAACACGAAGAATAGTTTTTTTATTTTTTTGTTTCCATAAATCATCACCAGTAATGGAACGTCCAAGATTAAGCAAACCAAGAGAATATTTATTGTTAAAATCCCCCAGAGAACAAATAGAATAAAGATTTGCCATATTACAGGTTGAACTGATCTTTGATACTTAAAGTGCAGCATCTCTTTTGATTAGCAAATGGTAACAGGAATCAAAATACATAATAGGACTTGTGCTAATTGAACCTAGCCAACCCAAAATAAATAGCACTTAAATATATAGTTTGTAGTTTGTCTTATGTATTGAATAAAGATGCCATATCAACACTAATTTTGTTAACAATAATTGCCTTTGTTTATGTTTATCCATATGCTGCCTACGCGCAAACTCCTGGTCCACAACAATCAGCAGATACTACCCCCCCAACAATAATTACACCCAATGATCCAGTAGTAGCCGAAGCAACAGGCCCACAGGGTGCTATTGTCAATTTTGATGTATCAGCAACAGATGAGGTAAGTGACAATATAATTCCGCGATGTATACCGTCATCAGGAAGCACTTTTAGAATTGGCGAGACAACAGTAAATTGCACAGCTATTGATGGCGCAGAAAACCAAGGAAAAAAATCATTTACGGTAATGGTGCAAGATACTATCCCCCCAACCACAGATCTCGAAACAGCCAAGGTCAGTTGGAAGGGCCCAATTGAGAACCAAGAAGGCACGATTTCAGATGACATCGGTTTCAAGTTCGATGGAGCAGACCAAGTAGGGATACGAGGATTTGAGTGCAAGATAGATAATAGAAATTGGCAAGCAAGCCCAGTGGAATACCAACCAAATGAGGGTGGTTGCTATTATCTCAATCTAGGACAAGGATCGCACACATTTCAAGTCAGGGCTGTAGACACATCAAACAACAAAGATCCTACCCCTGAAACGTTCACTTGGACAATTGCATCTCTAAGGGATTCCATTACGGACCTAAAAGATTTTATTGTTCCCCTAGGTTTGCCTTCAAATGTCCAGCAAGAGCTAATCAATTCACTGGATAACGCCATTGGTAACATAAATGACAATAACTCTTATGATCGCCTGATTTGTGAGTATATAGACTCATTCAACTACAGATTTTCAGAAGTCATGGTGTTGGATTTCATCACAGAAGATATTGTAAATTCAATAACAACAACAAGTGCAGCAATCAGAGATAGGACTGGATGCAACTCGCCTGTAGTGGATACAAGAAATGAGGAGACAGTAAATGAAGGAACCCGCAACATTATTCTTGACGGCTCCAATAGTTTTGATTCAAAGGATGGCAAAAGTTTAACATATCAATGGGTCCAACTTTCTGGTTCCCCTGTAAACATCATAGATAGTAATCAACCAAAAGCAAGTTTTGATGCTCCATTATTGCAAGGAACAAACAACCAGACAATGACTTTTAGGCTAACAGTAACTGATAGAAATGAATTGTCATCTGATAAAACTGTTCAAGTAACAATTAACAAAATGAATGGTTCGCCTGTGGCCGAAAGCCAGACCATAACCACAGCGTCAAACACACCAACAGACATAACGCTCAAGGCCACTGACCCCGACGGCAACGCTCTCACATACGCAATTGTTTCGGATCCAGAATCGGGTGAAATATCAGGGTTGGATGAAGACACAGGCAAGCTTGTATACACACCAGCTGAAGGCTTTACAGGACAGGACAGATTCACATTCAAGGCCAATGATGGGACTGCAGACAGCAATACAGGACATGTTAGGGTAACAGTTAACGACAATCAAGATCAAGATCCATCTCAAGGAAATAGGATTGACACCAATCTCCAAGAGGATCCCAGAATAAGCGAAAACACTACAAGCGAAAACACTACAAGCGAAAATGACTGACGGGTTAAAGATTTTCTATAATAGATGATTCGCAGTTTCTTTGGAGAAAAATTCGCCTTTTTTTATATTGTCAATAATTGTTGATACTGTTTTACCATCATTGCTTAATTTTCGATTTTATAATTATCTTTTACGTTTTTGTTTATTCTGTAATACAGTATTGAGCAAATAAGTCCAAAATATTTCCTGCCTGTATTTATGAATGTTTTTTCATTATTATCCGCAATGGGTAAAGAGTATGCCGATTTAGGCAGTTGATGAAGTAATCGGCATAGACTAGCATGGAAAACTCAGGGTAACCTTTTGTAAATAAAATCAGTATTGAATACATTTATAGTGTTATAATGCATAGTCTCTTGTGAAAAAACAAAGTCTGTCCAGGTTTACGTTAAATGTTGTAATCCCCTTTATATCAATATTATTGCTATTAGCTTCAGGACCATCAACCTCATCATTAACATTTTTTGGCTACCATACCGATAGCAGCAGCCCTAACTCTGCGTTCGCCCAACAGGGACAAACGATACTGCCGCAACAGGCAACGACAAATCCCAATCAAACACAGCAAACCCAGGAGCCAATAATAACGCCATCTGTTGTTCCCAGGGCCAGTCAGGCTGAGGGAATAGGAAATGCAAACACAAGTGTTAGTGGACCTAACAACAGCACCCAAACTCAAACCAATAAAGGAATAGTCCTGCTTAATCAAAGTTTCATCAGTGACCAGCCAGATGACAGAATTGTTGGTGAGGTTCTAAACAATGGCATTAGAACAGCCCAATTTGTCAAAATAACCGCCTCATTTTATGGCATAAACGGAACACTATTGGGATCACACATGGCATATTCCGATCCCAATACAATTGAACCGGGCAACAGGGCGCCATTTAACATATTGGTTACAAATGGTACAATTAGCGGCAGTGCAGAAACTTATGGACTTAATATCCAATGGAAAGATATCAATGGCAATTACAAATCTACCAGTGTAACAGAAAATCTGGCACTAAACAATGCGTCAGGTAATGTAGTTAACACCGTCAACAACACCGACAACATTAATGGTGGCATCCCAATCAATCCATTCAGTCCAAGCGGTAACGGAGATGCATGTGATCCCTCATATCCAGATGTATGCATTCAATCACCACCACCGGATTTGGATTGTCCCCAAATTCCCTACGATAACTTTGATGTTGTTGGAGCTGACCCCCACGGATTAGACGGAAATAATGATGGAATAGGTTGTGAACCCAATACAGGCGGCGGACCGGGAGGCGATGACGACGGCGGATCAGGCGGAGGCGATGGCGGAGGCGATGGCGGAGGCGATGGCGGAGGC
>JACDHC010000181.1 GCA_013821245.1 Candidatus Nitrosopumilus sp. | reverse complement strand
TCCTCTTACAAATATGACCATAACTCGGTTTCGAAGGTAAACTCTTTCCAGTAGCTTTGATTATGCCTTCCGTTTGTCTGTATGGTAGATGAAAGGAGTAACGTACGTAACCAATGGCCAGGATGAAAGAATTCGGAAAGATGAACGGTTTGCCCATTTTGTTTTTGTTCATCCTTTGCAGTTCGTAATCCCAAGTATCAAGAACATCATATGAGAACAGAATCTCTCCACGTCTGACTAATGAGCGGTTGTAAGAAGGCCAATCCATCAAGAACGATAAATTGGTTAAATCCCAGCTAAATAGTTTGAGTTAGGCGACAAAGCAATTTTATTTTATAAATAATCGTAATCTGGTATTAATTTTTTAGAAAAAAGGCAATTTTTAAAGTATATTGTAAATATACTTTTTCTTCTTCCTTATTATCAATTACAAAAATGCAAATCTCTTCTTAAATCCATTTTTTTGTTATAAACAAGAGACCACTAATTGTTTTTGTATTGTAAATCATCTTTATTTTAGATATCAAAAGATTCCGATATATCGCAAATGAATATTTTTCCTTGAAATGATCCACCTTTTTTAATTGACTCAATAATATCATTTACTTTGGAATCTGGAACAATAGTTTCTACTCTTGTCCTTCTAGCAAATCCTGGAACATATTTTTCTTGTGTTTTATATTCATTGGGTCTTTCGTTGAATTTTCTTTCTAATTCCCCCTGACCCATGATATTAAAATATGAAATACCTTCAACCTTATTTTCGTATAATATTTGTCTAATGATATTAAACCTATTTTCTGGAATATATATAATCAACGCCTTCATATCATTTAGTTCAATTTTTATTATATAAAAATTAAACTTTATTTATATTGTAAAGATGTTTAACTATTACCTAATGTTTATAGATTGAAGGAATTGCTTAATTTTATGGGCCACCTACATATTTTTAATATGGATCTATTTTTTTTGCCCTTAATAATACATAATCGATAACTCCATGGTTTGAGGATTCTTTCATATCTAAAAGCGATCTGTAAAGAACAGCTTCTAAAAACTTTGGATATTCTTTAATAATGATATTCTTCAATGCAGCTCTGTTTTCAATATAGTAGTTAGCTAATGGCACGTATACACTTGAGCCAATGTGTTTGGTATCTTCAATTTGAAAACCATGACTATTAATCATTGACTTAACAAATTCTAACTTGTAATGTTCTGAGGCCCAGGTTACAGATAGTATTCCAAGTTTTAAAAATGAAGGTAATGAGGCAAAGTGAGAAACATTTTTTAGTACTGGCATGGCAATTACCAAAAGTCCAGATCTTTTCAATACCCTGTTTGATTCTTGAATAAACCTGGATAGAGGTTTAAAATGCTGAGCCGATTCAAATGCAATAATCCTATCTACAGAATCGTTTTTTAACGGAAGCATTGTAGAGGTGGCATTTATATGAAATATGTTATTATTTTTCAGTTTGTTACCCTGAAAAGAGGCAACAGGATAGTCTTTTGTTTTACTATTTGAATTGAATGCAATAGCAATCCTCAATTGCTGCAGATTTATGTTTAAACATAAAATTTCCAAAAGGTTATATTGTGAACCCCATTGAAGTGCTGGAGCAGAATATCCACTTCCAACATCTATTAACTTTCTTGCTTTGTCCAATGATGCAAATTCCCCAATCATATCAGATAAAGCATGTTGTGCTTCCAACGGATTTTGAGTCTTGTCATTCCAGTAACCAAAATTGAGCATATTACCTCCACTTATAATTCGCATTAGCCTTGAAAAGGAATTATAAAGATTAATAACATCGCGCTCGTTGCGCCTAAAAGCTAATAGAAGTAATTCTACTGGGCTGATCAAAAGCAATATCAAAGAAGGTAGTATTAGGTATTTTTATCTATTTAATTATAATAGTCCCATAATCTGTTTTTACAATAGTTAAAGCGCCTAAATTTTTGAGCCATAATATTTTCTCAAACGCAGATATATCAATAGAAAAATACCAACAATTTAATTCAGAAAAATCAACATTGGTTGACTTAATGCATTGCTATGAATGGAATAAAATACATCATGAATATCGTTTGATTATGTCAATTAAGCGAGATTGGAAAAGTATTTTCTAAATGCGATAACCTTTTGGTTGTTGATTTGTTTTTTATACTACGAAAACGAAAACTTTATTTTTACTCAAAGTAATTCTGTTTTTATTCCGATGCCAATTAGGTATTGTACAGATAGTAATATCCATAAATACCCCAAATTCTGGTAATCGTTGTTATTTTTGTAGATTTTTTGTCCATAATTTTCTGAAATGTATTATATGTTGTGATTATAACCCACTATCTATTATTTTTGATTCAAAACTAAAAACTACACAATTATTGTTATCGGTTCTAATGCATTGTTTTTTTGAATATCTGTATATTTTACCTTTAAAACAAAATTCTGTTTTTCTGTTTTGCCATTTTAAATTCATATGATGCTGATGTAACATATATCTTAACCTAGGAATCACAATTTCGTATGCTTAATCATTAAATCTAAGATCCAAAAATCGAGTAATGCATTTTACCGTTTGTTTTTATTATTACCTACTCATTATCTGTTACATAATTTTTATTGATACAATACAATTTAAAATAACCTTAAAAAAATAACATTTTGATCATTTTACTAAGAACATTTGTTTTACAATAGATTTATTCTTTTTCTCTACAACATCGACAGTGATGACTATATGTTTGGTATACCAGGTATTAGTGGTTAGAATATAAAAAATAATTTATTCATTGATACACAATACTATAACATAGATGGTGAATTTCGCTGAAATATTTTTGGTCATTGGTTTTGCATTATCTACCGTAACGATAATTGGATGGGACGGTGTAAGGGTTTATAGGAATTATATCGACAAAATGAAAGTTAGAGAAAGAGAAATCTCTGAATCCATAGCAAGGCAACAGCATGCCATAGAAAGATGGAAGCGTAAGGTTCTAAGACCATGATGCATTGATGAATCATATCGATAATTACCATTATTTCTATAAAATGGGATTGGAGAAAACGTTGGCTCAAACTAGGAAGAAACTAAATTATGGTCAATCATCTTTGAGTAATAATCCAACCAATACTATTGTTAAATTTAATGTGGACTATTCGATATTTTGTTATATGAAATTTAAATTAGCAAATTCAATGTCGTTGAGATTTACTATCTAGAATCAATTTTTTTCAAATATCGAACGTGAAAAGATTAAGAAAACTAAAAAAAACGAGAATAGAAAATGTGCCTTAACACTTTTTGTGGTCTATTAACCATTAATCAACCGACCATAAGAAAATTTGTGAACAGTTTTATAACTCCTTTAGAGGTTGGGCAAACGATAATTGATATCCATCAGGGTCTCTCACGTGAAAATATCTTTCACCCCATTTGGCATTTTCCGGTTTGGATTCTATAATAATTAGTTTTGAGAAAGAATCATCATTATTTAAATAACAATAAAGGGCATCTACATTATCGGCGTGAAAAATTATTCGTCCAAAGTCTTTTAATCTGTTATCAAATAAAATATCTTGGTTTGCCAATTCTAAATTTAGATGTGTTTGTTTGCCAATATTATCTCCAAGCGTGAATGTTGTAAAATTTTTTGAAGAATAGGTTAAAGTAAATCCCGGAATTCTAGAATAAAATCCACATGAATTATTCATATCATTTACAAATAATGTAACAGCTGATATCCGATTTAATTTCATTAGAATGTAATATAACATCACCAAATAAAAATAATAAAGGATTGTTAACCACATCATTAGCAGAAGAAAACACTATTTGGTGGAGTTGATCTTTTAGTATAGGGAAAAGAAATCGGCAACAGACATCAGGCACTTTTTGTTTCTGTTGAGAATTTCTATTTTGTTTTATACAGCAAGTCATTTTTCTTTAACAATTTATTCAAATTGTTTTATTTAACTTGACTTGATCCAATCCCTATGATCAAATTCGATTGTTAATAATCCAAATGCAACAGTATTACAAATTAGTGCCATTTTTCTTGTTGGATGGCTAATTATATTTTTGTATATGTTGTTATTTTGAATTTTAAGAATTACTTCTATATAGTTTTGTAACCAAGATAAAATATCAAATTGGCATTAAGATTTCCAATATATTATTGAGAGGTGTATTATTTATAAGTGTTTGAAT
>JACDHC010000180.1 GCA_013821245.1 Candidatus Nitrosopumilus sp. | reverse complement strand
GTTTGGTTTTGTTGTTGTTGTTGGCCTGCTTGTTGTCCGGTTTGGTTTTGTTGTTGTTGTTGGCCTGCTTGTTGTGGTGATGTTGTACTATTTCCCAGCTCTATGGTTGTCTGATTAAATGGCACTGTGGTTTGATTTACTATTGTGGTAATTGCAGGGCCTGTTGGTTGTACCATTGTTTTATTTTCTAAATTTGATATGTCAGGCAGTTGTTGTTGTAATGTTTGATTTTCCAGTGGCATTAATTGGGTTTGGTTGTCAGCTGGTCCTTGTGTTTGATTAACTGTAACAGATGTTTGTTGAGCTGGAATGGTAGTTTGATTTGCTATTGCAGTTTGAGCTTGGCCTGTAAGGGCTGCTGAAGTTTGGTTTTGTTGTTGTTGTTGTTGACCTGCTTGTTGTGGTGATGATTGGTTTTGAGCAAACACTTGAGCTGCAACATTTGTAGATGCAAAAAAGAGTGCAAAAGTTATGACTATCGATGTAATTATCGTGATTGACTTGTTCATTAATTAAAGATGGAGTTAATAGTTTATATAGTTAATTAATTTATATAGTGAAATCTTAGGTATGATTACAGTTGTATTTCATCACTATAAGTCATCAACATATACTCAATCAAAAATTATTAAATTATCTCATCGACCTGTTTCGTCTTTTTCTATAATCCATAATAACTCTAAGAATATAATATCCCATACTCATAATATTTCTGCCTCTGCCCATATTCTCTAATGATCAGTAAAAGTTATAACCTTATACAAAACCTTGTGCCCGAGCGTTTTTTCTCCTAATAGGCACTCTTATTAAAAGTGATTTTAGTATTTAAGTGTAATTTATGGCATTAAAATCGAATTATTAGGTGAATTTCATCTATGCTGGTTTTTTAGATATTTTTTATTAATGATTTAAATTGTTATTTATTGCAGGAATTAAATGAGGTGTCCTCTTAAATAATGGGCTTATCCTTTGCAAAACGGTTCTTGGCATCCTCTTCGGTTATTTTAAATCTCAAAGTGTGGCCATCATAATCTTTTACTAACTCCTTGGGAATGCATAACAGTGCTTTATCAATTAATCCCTTCTCAATTATGACTTCTGTATCATTTACTTCTTTTACTTCACCCAATGCCTCTCCGTTCAAACCCCTTGCTTCCTTCTTTATTACAGCAGGCCAATCAATAGTAGAACTCATTACTCAAAAACTTTAAAAAAATAGTATAAATATGTTTTTTTTACTGACTAATTAAAAAGTAAAAAGTTGTTGGCCACCTTAGGCAATATGATTCAAAGAGATCTGTATTTATTTGACAACTTCCAGGAGGCTCAGATAATGAAAATTGTAAATTTTATATAGTCTGGTAATGGGAATTTCCTCATCTAATTGTTGGATAAATTCTACAGCCCTAGGTTACATGATACAGTATCAGGTGAAAATCAATCCACTGACAACAGGTAAGATCACAATAGTCAAACAGGCATTTGAAAATTGACGGTTTGAACTTTTAAGCAAATCCTGTTTTAAGGCCTATAGTGGTTTATGATGCTCAAGGTTATGTGGGAATCTATTAACGTTATCTTTAAATGAAACGCATAAAAAAAGTTAAAAAGACAAATAGCGAAGGGTATTTTTTTTACGGTGTCTGCATCTTTACCACGACGATGAAAAAAGGATATTTTTGAATGTTTTCGTTTTTTTATCTACTCAATTTTGCTATCTGTATTTTTCAGTTGATGGGGAAAAATGGTTTGCAGTTATTCGGTGAATGATGAATCACACTTATAAGCCAAACATGGTTACAAGGACACATGTCAAGCAATGAGTCAGGAGAAGAAAATGCAAAAATGATGCCTCTATCTAATAATGATGGTGAAGATAATTTGGCTACGGAAGGCTCTGAAAAAATATCAGAACTATCGCATTCATCTAAAGTCACAGTGTTGAATGAAGGTGTGAAAGATTTCATTGATGTTGATATTGAAAATATTGAAGAAGGCAATGTTTATGGTATAGAATATCGGGGTGATGTGTATGGGGTAGAAAAACTATCCGATGGCAAAATAATATTTTATGAGGCTGTTGATTAGTAATGAATAACCACGAAATACACCCAATAAAAAACCCGACTCAAAGAACTTTAAAAAAAATAATTGTTATTGATCCGAAATCGTTTGTAACCTACAAGGTAAAGGATAAAGAAGCATGGAGTTGGTACAGAAAAAAGTCTGAGAAATGGTTCATCCATTATGACAGTAATACGCATCATTTAAGAGTGTCGAGAATGGAATAAAAGCAACTCAGGAGGTTTTTTGAATTATATGATGTGATGAATATACTCTTTAACATCTAATTCAAAAAAAAATATGATTATCTTTTTTCCCATTTTTTATTTTTTATCCATAACTTAATTTTGGATCTGTTTTACATTTTTAGTTAACCCAAATTCTATGGTTGTTTTAAGATGTACAGTACAACAATTGCCAAAACCATCAATCCAAAGCCATTCGCATATTTTGACAATATCTATCTATCTTTGCATTGTAAACCTTCCTATAAGCGTTAATTCATTTAGTAACATGGCTGTGTGATGAAATAAGATGACATTATAACTATTATAAAAAACAGTTTTGCATGATGCTTAATATGATGACTAAAACAAAAATATCATGGCAGAACTTGCACACAAACATAATAAAACGGTTAGTTTGAGCTATTACAAAAATAAAAATGCTTGTTATATGTTGGTCGTATAAAGATTTGAGTCCGTATTAGAAAACCTGTCTTATGTATGTTATTTAGTTAGTCGTGTTGTTGAGTGTCAATTGGAAACATCAAAGTGGACTTTACCAATTTAACAATGGGGATATAAATGGATTGAGGGTTAGTACCGATACCCTCCACAAAATTGTAGTTACCTGTCATTTTGTTTAATTCAATAAATTTCTTGCTTGGTTTTTCTTCCAATATGTGATAGTGAGCAACTACCCCACCAACTATGCCAGTATGGATAAATAGTATTTCTTTATTTTGATATGTTATATTATAAAGTAACGGTGATATACTCATAAAAGACTGGGAGGTGTAAAGTATAACATTTAGCATTTCCTTTAGATTTTCATACTGCAAATAGGTGGTAAACCATTCGGCCTGTGACATATGCTAATTGGAAAGAGACATTATTTTAATATAGTGCTCCAATTTTTGTCGTCACATTGAAAAAACATAGTTTGATTTAAGATGATAGTGTTAATGCAGTCTGTATTTGTGTGATTGCAATGATCCTCTATAAAATAGACATTTAGTTTTAATGTTTATTCCATTGTAGCAGCTAATATCTGCAAATAAAAAAAATAGATGCCAAAATTACATATAAATTTTACGTGGTGTTTCAATGAGGATTTAGATCATCAGTAAAAAACCAGTGGTTTTAGGTTTGAAAAAATATGGGCATTTCCAAATAGTGGGGATTTTATTGGATTGATTGAGCCTTCTGTATCATGATCTTTTCTTTTTTTATCGTTATCTTTAAAATTAACAAATTGTTATTAATCGGTAACAAACTTGAATCGATGGTTATATTTGTGATTATTGTTTATGGTAAAAAAGTGGAATCTTGTTGTTATGGTAATTAAAAGAAACTGCATTAGTTGTATATTCTTGTATTTGGTATTTATAAGGGAACAAAATTTTTTTTCTGCTACCTATTATACTCATAAACAAACTCTGATTTTGTTTTTACCTTCTGATTTGAGTTCATAAATTCATCTTCCTGTAATGAATAAAAAACTGTTAGCGAATTTACCAATGAAAGTGGAAATTCCTCTAAATGTGTTGATTTCTCAACTGGGTCGTTGTCTTTGCTTAAACTCTCAAAGGTTTTGGATTTGTAATCAAATGCAAATTCTGCTATGATTGGAATGCCACTTTCCTTATCTCCATTTGGTAAATACCACAAATCCAGCGACATTTCGATGAAATTATTTAGAATTGGAAAAAATACCCTTCCAATTTCTTTTTTTGTTTCTAAAGCCTCAAATCTGTTAACCTTTTTTAATCCATTTTCTTTTGAAATGTTTAGGTCCTTCAATCCTGGAAAAATCGATACCAATGCCTCAAATGATTGAAAGTCATAATTTTTTTCAACTTTGCATTTTGAAGAGGTGGAATAAATGCTACTAAATCGGGGACCTATATTCTCTCCAAATTCAAATTCTGAATGTGTAATAA
>JACDHC010000179.1 GCA_013821245.1 Candidatus Nitrosopumilus sp. | reverse complement strand
GAATGATACCATAACGTGCCAGGATCGTGATCTTTTGGAATATTGACTGTATAATGCTGCGTCTTGCCAGGCGCAACATCCAGAAATACATTATCAGAAGTATTTCCAGGAGACACATGAGATCCATGGAAATGGAGGTTGGTAGACTCATTGAGATTGTTTACCAAATCAATCTCCACTCTGTCTCCAGGATAGACATGGAAAGCAGGTCCCACGAGAGAACCATTGTATACCATTCCAGTGATTGTCCGGTTGTCAACTTTACCTATCTTGTAATCTGCAACGAGTGTAGTTTGCAAAACGCCATCTTTGCTGTATACATCTACAGGCTTTGAAAAGTTCATCCCAGCCAAATGATCCTTATCCTTTATATCTGCTAATACTTGTTCGGTATAAATGTCAGCAAAAGGCGCGGATTGATTTTGGGCAAGGGCGTTATGGTCTGAAGATTCAAATGCAAACACCATCACCAAAGCAAACATGGAGATGGAAAAAGCGGATATTAAGCCACAAGTGTTAATGGAGGACCTTATTTTGTGGATCATTTAGTTAAATCGCACCACGTATTTTGGCCTTTCCAGATAATTCGTTTTAAGTTCAATTCCTACATTGTTCTGATTATGAATAAAGTAGGTTTTTTCAATCTGTCTCATTAGTAATATGGCTTAGAGAAATTGCTATTTAACATTTTGTTAGTTTGTGTTATTTTGTGTGATTAACTGTAATTAATTTACTAAACTTACAAAAAATAAAAAATTCGTTATGACCACAATTGTAAAAATACAGAATAGGATTCTGTTGGTCCCTTTACTAATATTTTTGGGGTTGCATAGGAGAAGTGACAGAATTAATTTAGTTCCAGGTGGCAGAAAAGGAATTAAGAAAAGTTTAGTTTGGTCAATTGGTGTCAGCATGTTTCTACCTAGAAGAATGGATCTTAAAACCAACGGAAGATTTGGAGTTTAGGCCTTTTCGGTTCAGAGAATGTGAAAAAACAATATTCAACTAATAGGAACACGAGGATGTCTAGCACACTACCGCTCTGTAAAATACGAGATAACTTCATTGTGATGATGCTCAATATGCTAAAGTCCTTCAAATCGACATTTCATGAAAGAAGACATCGCCATCTAAATTCTATAGTTTTAGAATTGCAAAAATACTTTGAAATAATACAATAAAAACGAACTTTCCATCATTTACAGATAATGAGGAACGAATGAAAAACAAATATATCAATAATATGCCATATTATTCTGATTAAAACAAAGGTGGACACCGTGTGGATATCCACATGAATCCGGTTAATGTATGGAAGATGTAGAAAAAAACCATAGATATAATAATATTGTTAAACATGAGATAGGCAAAACCTATTTGACAATTTTTGACGTTATTTTCCAACGACATATCTCTAATTTTTTTGCCAAATTCATTAAATCACAATAGCATACAGGATTGCGATTCCATTACCTTTTTTCTATTTCCAGAATACCTCATTTCGCAAACAATTAATGATATAAATTAAAAGAAGAATCTTATATAATGATCCAGTAATGAATATATCATGGAGATGTGGCAGCAATATAATTTTGCCAACCTTGAACTATAAGTTTGACATGTCTCATAAATATTATGACATTCTCTAAATATTTCAACCACTACGGAAATGAATTATACTCTAGGTTAATTTGTTCAAATTACAAATAGTCAAAGGAATATATTAATCCTAAAATTTTCATTATCAATAAGAGAGTTCTCACAAGTATTCTATGTAGTTGCTGATAAATCGTACCAATATCTAAGACTGGTAACTTGTAGATAAATTGTGAACTCACGAATAGATTGTAGTTAACTTATTCCAAAAGATCGATTAGAATGTCTAATGGAGATATAGTTGGAAAAAATTTGATTGAAAATATTTGTTTTGTGTTTAGGATAAAGTAAAACATGGATTCGGAAAATAAAAAAAAACACATTGAATACAACCTAATATTCCCAGCCCTTTTTGTCTAATACTCGTAAGAAAATGATAAAATTCTTTATTTTATATTGAAATTCTGTTAGTTCAAATTGCTCATCATTATCGTTTTTAAAACTTCCCTGATCATTGTACATTGTATTCTTATCACCTCTATTATCTTCATCGTACATTGTATTCTTATCACCTCTATTATCTTCATCGTACATTGTATTCTTATCACCTCTATTATCTTCATTGTACATGACTTTTCATTCCGAATCTATATTGTAAGGTTGAGAGTAACACCTAAATCGTCTTGGGACAATACTTCCGAAAAAGGCCTTCGAGTCTTTCTTGTTTTTAAGTCCATCATATAGTTTTTTATTTCAATAAATGTAAGTATGGTGAATCAGTTAGTTCATTCAATTTGCTAAATAGATTTAGTAGATTACTAGTATAATTATCTAGGAATTACTACAAAAATATTTGTTAAATTATGTTAATTTTAGAAACTTTTACGAAAAGTTCGACAATATGTTTGAAATGAATGGTCATAATTTAGGTCACTTATTCCTAAACTTGTCTCTAGTATTTCAATTTATAATATCGATTACATCGTTTCATAAGATATCATTAAGGATTTCTATAGAGGGGTATCTATAAAATGCTAATAAACATCTGAACTCCCACACCTATAGATGTCAAATCAGACATTCTACGGCTGCTGCCATTGCCTTTGGCTTATTTATAGATTCGTTACAGATATGATGCGGGTTCGGTGGGATTCGGACCCACGACATTTTAACCTCATTTTTATGAACTGGTTAAGAGCCAGACGCTCTACCTGGCTGAGCTACGAACCCTACGTTTAAATGAATTCGCCTAAACTCTATTTAAATTAAACTAAAAATTAAAAAATTAATATTAATGGATTTGGGCAGATTCCTTGTTTTTGTTTATTATCTGAACTATTGCTTCAGATACGGAACATCGCAGTCGTTCTTTTTCCTTTAAAACTTTTCTGTATGCATCCAATGTTATGTAAACCGGAATGGAACCGGTTCCTTCCAAAAGCGCTTTTACTCGGTACAATCCATTTTCCATACCCCTTTCGGCAATCTTTTTTAGTTTTATTTTGTCTATAAATCCACCGAGGGGACCCATAGGCATATCATAATCAACCGTTATCGAAGTCTTTGTTTTTTTGGCCTCAATTTCTTCAAAGTCAACTGTAATTTGCCAAAACTTGAATGGACCTTCTATCATTTTTGCAACGATTTTTCGGTGTGGAATATAGTCTATGGTTTCACAATCCCATTCTAGTTTTTTACCATCAAAATCACCGCTTATTCTAAAAATGGTACCCACTCCAAAGCCATTTTTTACCTCCAAAGGTATTATGTTTAGACCCATGTTTTCTGGAAATTGGTCTGCCATGTGCTCTGGCCTTGCAAAATATGTAAAAACCTCACTTAAGGGTGCAGAAATCTCCATACTTTTACTAATGGTAGTCATAAGTTAAATAAATCAATTAATAATATGAATTTATAGTTTTCCTGTGGTTTTCTGTTTTTGTTTGTCTATTGTAAAAATGCAAAAAAAAAAATATAAACGAAATATTGACTATGCCAAGGGATTCTTGATTACAATATCATCAAGGCATTTGACAATATCCTGCTTTGTAACCTCGATTGGATTGTTGTCCAAATGTCCCCTGTCAGGCATTATGACGTCTGCTGCCTGATCCAGGGGCTGTTTGAGTGACAGGGGCTCAAATTTTAGTTTTTGGCATATTTTTTTGAACCTTTCATAGTATTGCGAGTTGTTAAATTTATGGGCAACCGTTGTACAGGACGATAAAGAGTATCCATGAGGTACGCCTTCATTAGAAAAAACATAAGATAACGCATGTCCTAAAGTTGTAGACGAATTTCCAAATCCTATTCCCGAAAGCATTGCCCCATATGGCAGCAATTCGGGTTTGTCATTGATGATGGCATTCTCCAAGATGTCAAATGCCTCTTTGCAGAAAAGCTTTGTAAGCGGATTGGCCAATTTGCTGTCATATCCTTCTGATGCTTGTGCCGCTGCATCACAGGCGGAATTTCGCACTATATTAAACGGGGTTCCAGGTAAAAAGTACGGGTCAATTATAGCGGTGTCTGCAAGAAATGCCTCATCCTGCAGTAACTTTTTCTTGTGATTAAAACTAACTACAGCATAGGTTGTCATTTCCGCCCCTGTCCCAAAAGTAGTAGGGATTAAAATTTTTGGAATTCCAGTGATT
>JACDHC010000178.1 GCA_013821245.1 Candidatus Nitrosopumilus sp. | reverse complement strand
ATCATAGGCAGTTATCTTAATAATGCTTGCTTTTATCACGGACTCTTGAATGTAGCTTTGGGAAAGCCAATCTTTATTGGATGCCTGAATGCTGGATGGATCATAATTAACTCCCCCTTGTTTAGTCTGACGATATTATTTTTTGTGCTCTCATCTAGCATTGAGTATGGCTCTTTGGATAATTCAGATATCCCCAATTTCCCTGTTATATGCAATCCGGTATTCTCTTGTAATTTGTAGTCGGTAGCACTTTTGAACTGTTGTGCAGAAAATAAAATGGTTCCCCTGGACCTTCCCGCAATTACCGTTCTCATGATTTGTTCTGAAACTGCATTGATTTTTCCAAAGGAAGATTGAGGTATATATCTATTAATCTCGTCAACAAAGACAAAAATATGCGATGTTTTGTCTTTGTTTTTGAGATTACCATCTAGTGCATTGCTGTTGTTGGTATTATCGTCAGAGGAATCAGCAAACGGATTTGAAGAATACATCTCATCAATGCTTTTCATTACATCTCCAACAACAAATGCCTGTTCTTCCACAGAGGATATCGTTGCCACATCTATTACAAATACTTGGCCTGACTTGATTTTCTTTATTTGTTCTCCAAGGTAAGTGCTTGTTATTTTTTTATCAATGAACATAGGGGATTTTCTGATTCTTTGTAGCCTGCTTAAAAAGTGCAATAGAGAAGATTTGTGTGACACTATTGATTCAGGATATTCTTTGAGTTCAGACAACTCGGTCCATGTTCTTATCTCCTTTCCAGAGTTATCCCTTAGTGGCCATGATTCATAGATATAATCTATTATTGACGAGAGATTAAAGCGAGTGTCATGGGTTTCATGAAACAATAATTCAAGCCTATCATAAACATCTTGTAACTCATAGGAATAAGTTTTGAAATTATTTGGTATGTGCATTGAATTGGGTTTGCCGTCTTTTCCCCTTGGTAAAAAATAAGTCACATTCTCAAAAGGCTCCAATTCCAAATCAAGGATATCAAACATCCGTTCTGTCCTCTCTTTGATATCTGTTGGTTTTTTATCTATCTGAAGTAGCTCCTGCTCTTTAGTATTAAAAATGATTAATGCTATATTCCCCTTCATCTTTTCAAAAAGTGTTTGATAGGCAGACTGCAGCAGAAACAGAATATAGGTGCTTTTCCTGTTTCCTGAAATCCCCGAAGCGTTTACATGCGCTGTGTCAGGCCCAGTCAAATAAGTTAATGCCAACGAAATGGGAACCTGTAAACCATTTGTTGTTTCTATAATTCCTGCAGGTATCGGGTCCACCATCTCCGGGATCCCCAAAGCAAAAATAATCTCTTTTTCGGTAGCAAATCTAACTGATTTGCCTATTCCCACAGGAAAGTTTATGGAAATAGACTCCTTGTTGGGATCCATTGATCCACCGGTATTTGCAATTGTTCCCACCTTTGCCAGTATCAATCCTTTTGAGGTATTATTAGATAGTTGTTGTTGTTGTTTTTCCCCTTCTTTTAGGTGCTCTTGTTCCCTTAAATCCTTTTGGTAATCCGAAAAATAAACAGTATAATCATTTTCTGCAACTGCCTGTAACTCTTTTACAATTCCGATGGTCTTACTATTATACAAATTATCAACCGTAACAAAATCAAAAGAATTTATTATAACATTAGGACCAATTGCAAACCAAAAACCATCCATATTATTGGGAAATCGCTCTGACGCAATAGTTGTCCCAATTTCTTTTGGTGAGCTTAAATTCATTGAGGTGTTTTCAGCATTATAATTTATTGGCTCTTGCTGAGGTTGTGTCTGTCCCTGATTTTCCTCATTATTATCCATCAACAATATATCGTAAAAATAATTGATAAGTTTTATCAAAAACATCGTTGAGCCTCAAGATTCCAAAGTAACTATTATTTAATGTATTAAGGTTTCTTATACATAAGAGTGTACAAGTGCAGCCAAGTTTTAGCAATGTTACTGCAAATGAAGGCAGGCATCTGGCGATCAAACTAATACTCTTATTCCTATTTGATGCAATATCTAATGACAAACGCATATTGGCCATATAATTTCAAATGCCATCTTATTATGCATCATTGATTTATTCTCATCATTTGCCATCTGGTTTTGTAAATGTACTTAAATATAAAACATCATGGAAAAGACAGTAAAACAATTTTAGAAGAAGAAAAGAAATACCAAGATAAGACAACAACACATCAAAAAAAACTTTATGAGTTGCCATATGAAATAGAAAATATTTGAAAACTAGAAACATATTAAGATAGCAGAAAAAATAAAGAATAAATTAATCAAATCCCTCGTATGATAAATCATGCAAAGAACATTGGAAAAGGATATTGAATAACATTAGACAATAATTATAAAAAACAGTATTTCATTATTATATCCATTACTTTATCAACAAAAGATTGTTGGTTTCTCACCACCATAAAAAATGTCATTACCTTTCAGCAAAAATATATTGCCAATTGGATGGGTAATCTACTTGCGTATAGCCAAAAATTTGGTCAGCTGTTTTTGCCTTCTGATCTATTGAACAGTAACCATGTACCGTTTTTCTTTGTCACCTCTACCGATCATTTGGCACCGTGAATGTAAAATTCAACACAATATTTTACTTGATTTTTATATATATAACTAAATGTTAGATAAATATATATATTGTAATAGTTATTACATATAGTAGGAGATATTACAAGATGGGTACTGGAGATATAGACAATTATGATTGGTTTAAGAGATTTTTTGGTCGTAGTAGTGGTGTCGGCAGTGGCAAGAATATGAGAAGGGGATTTTTTGACATGGACCCATTCAGAGCGTTCGAAGAGATGCAACAAGAGATGGGAAGAATATTCAACCAGATAAACACCATTCAAACAAACGCACCAAAAGAGATGGTAAGGGAATACCAAACAGCCGATGGTGGGAAGGTAAGAGAAGTGGGCCCAATAGTATATGGATACTCAATGACCATCGGCCCTGATGGCAAACCCAATGTGAGGGAATTTGGAAATGTTAATTCACTTGGCCAGGCAATTGGAAGAGTAGGAATTGAGGCTGGTGGCAGTGGCGGAGGCAGTGGCGGTGGCAGCAGTAGGGACATTGGTAGAAGCAATAGAGACAATTCACAGATAACTGTTGAAAGAGAGCCACTTGTTGATGTCAATGTAACGGATAAAGAAGTAAAAGTTGTAATGGAAATGCCAGGTATAAAAAAGGAAGAAATAAAAATTAACGCATATGACGGAGAGGTTGAAGTTATTGCAAACAATCCCCAAAGAAAATACCACAAAACCATAGAGTTACCACAGGATGCAGATATTGAAACGGTCAAATCCACGTATAACAACGGAATATTGGAATTAACATTTAACAAAAAGAAGGAGACAAAGCCAAAGGGAAAAGAGATAAAGGTAGAATAAGAGAAAGAAAATCAATTTCTTTTTTTATTCCTATTGTCCAAATCATAAATGTAGAACCCCACAACATATTTTTATTATAATAACCATATAAATCAAGTCAACTGTTCTTTATAAAAAATTGCCATCAAGTTCAATCAATTTTCAGGTCTCAACATTATGAATTATGTCAGGAAACCTCTAAAGATTCTATTTATTGTACAAGGGTAGTTGAAATGAACCTATATCATTATTCGTATCACCAAAAGGTATAGTTTACCTTTAAAGTATCAATATTTTAAAAAGGAACATGATGTGAGATATGTTATGTATAAATATCTAATCTAACAATCATATGTAAAAGAGAATATAACGTTATTGGAGTATTTTTAAGCCTTTTTTTTCTCTTTCTTCGCACATAGGGCAGTGCATTCTTTTACTATCTAAATAAATGCTCTCTGTTGATTCATAAAACGATATATTCCATAGACATGTTTCACATTTTAAAATGTATTTCAAAACTTGGCCATCTGCATTGTCATTTGAATCCATGGCATGAACAGGCTCTTTTATTTGTTCAATAAGCAGATTCATTTACATTTAATGTATTGTAACCGTTAGTATATAACTGATTTTGTACAGTTGTTTTATACTATAATATGGTATTATTCATATTAACCATATTCGGGGTTTTTTGTGTATTTAGATGTAAGAGTGTCTTTAATACTCTATTTTAAAAAATAAATATTTTTCTTTTTTTATTATTAATTATTAATTATTAATTATTATTATTATTATTTTTAGTTAAAACATTAAATATGATTATAAAAATATATTTTGACCTGATTTGGATTTCCGACACTTTTTTTGATGCCAGTTGAAACTAGAAGATAAATTTGATTCATATTTAGGCTAGT
>JACDHC010000177.1 GCA_013821245.1 Candidatus Nitrosopumilus sp. | reverse complement strand
CAGGCGATTTTTGGATAATCAGATTCATGAAATTTGTAAGATAAACCTTTAGGTAAAAACTGAAAGTTTTATTGTGATGGCAAAATGCATTATATCCGGCAATCAAAATAAAAGGTTACTTTTTGTTACCATTTAAAAATACTATAATAGTATTTCGGATGCTGTTGGTCAAATCTGTATGAAGCATTGTCGCTGAATTGGAAACTTCAAAGGGGCTATATTCTTTCAAAAAAAACATACCATAGGATATGTGAAACAATGTTTGGGCAAAGTAAATTTGAAATTTACATGCTAATCATTTTATTTTGCATTACCAATTCATTACCACTTGATTAGTAAAGTCTAATAATGGTGAACTGCATTATATATTATATAATTTGAATGATAAAAGGCAAAAATAAGGTCATGATTATTGAAGATGAGCAAGATCTTTTGAATCTTTACAAAGAATTCCTAAGAAGTAAAGGTTATGCTGTATTGGTCACCAATACCACTGCAACTCACATTATGGATGACTATTTGGAGTTTAAACCCGACATTATCCTTCTTGATTATCGGTTACCTGGTGAAAAAAATGGCGTTGATGCCGCAAAAGAAATTTTAGAGCAATATCCAACAGTACCAATAATGATAATTACTGCATATGATTCCATTAAAAGTATCATTGATGGCGAAAAGATATTCGAAGGTAAAAAAATTGCAGTGGTTGTTAAACCAATAAAATTATTTTTATTAAACAAATTGATCAAGGAACTCCTTGATACCTAGTTTGGTTTTACTTTGTTCCAAAACTAAAAATTAACCTATTGATGGATCCTACTTCACTATAAAAAATCCCTATTTTACTTTAGAATAATCTTATAGTTACTCTTTAAGATATTGTAACCTTAACTAGTAATGTATTTATGTTACTTAACGTTCATCATCGGTATATTCATTTGCATTTGCTTTGATTCTAACTTGATTTTGTTTTTAGGTGACTCGATATTGTTTAGTAGTGAGTCAAGATCCCCAAAAATTGATTTTATTTCTGATAGCCGTTTTCTTAATGTGATTATATTGATATGTGCAGAATGCGCTATTTTTGACTGGGAAATTTTTTCTCTGTTTTTTCTACATGTTGAATATAATATTGCTGCTGCTACTGATAAGGGATCTTTTCCAATAAATGCCTGATTTTTTCTTATTGAAATCAATATGTCTAGAGCTTTTCGAGTAGTTTTTTCACTAATGCTGGACTCTTTGGCTATTTTATGCAAATAAAGCACCGGATCAACTTGAGTGTATACAATCTTAAACTCCCTTGTGAGAATTCGATAGCACCTTGCTGCAAAAACCTCGTTTCCATTGACTATTTTTGCTATTTCGGATAAAGTTCTCGGAAGCAAGATTTTTTTACAGGTGATATAAACACAAGCTATTATCATCTCCTTTATTGACCTGCCTTTGATTAATCCTGTTTCCAATGCCTTTCGATAATAAGAAAAAGCTTCCTCAACACACGCTGAAGTAAGGCTAATCTTATCCTTTAGCCGATTCAATATGTCTATTACTATCTTTAAGTTTCTTTTTTCATTAGAATAGCTAACAATTTTGTTTAAAAACTCAATCTTGTTGCGAGTTTGTTGGCTGGTTGGCCATTCATTTGACTTGGATGTATAGGAATCTGCTATAGTTGTAGATATGCCTTGATTGTAAAGTGTTAGTGAATGTGGCAAAACCGTATTGAATTCGTTTTTACCTTTGGGATATTCATTGTCTAGTTCCATATCATTTAATTTGTCTTTTATTACAATCCCGCAATGACTGCAAATTTTTTCTCCGTTTTCATAGTCGTAAATAACTGTATGAGAATGATTAATGTCTTCTTGGGGGCTTATTACTTGTTGTAGGCAGCTTCTCATTATATGCAAGAATAGCTATAGATTATATTTAAGACAATGTTTACTATTTGATTATTCTGTTACTTTCAATTACTACGGGTTACATACAGTTACAAATTTATGTTATGGTGGTAGTATGTAATTGTATAATCATTGCCTGTATCAACCCCACCGTCTTCATCAGTTAGATCCTTTCGTATGGATAAAGCATTCTCTGAAATATTATATAATGAGGCCGACAGAATGGGGATATCTGTCAATGCAATGATGAATTCCATCCTTAAACAATATACAGAATTCACAAGGTTTCAATCAAAACTTGATATGATAGTGATAAATCGTGAAATATTTACGAGTATTTTAAAATGTATTGAAGAAAATCAGGCTTTTGATTTAGGATTGGAAATGGGTATAGAACTGCCGAATGATACAATATTGTTTTGGAAAAAGCATGTGTCAATGGATTCAGTTATTGAATATATTGAGAAAATACTATGTACTTATGGAAGGATTGGAACATATGATGAAATAAATGAAGCAAATAAGAAAATAATTGTAATTAGGCACAGATTGGGTTTCAAAGGCTCAAAGTTTTTACTTGGATATATTAAGTCGTTGTTTAAGAATATGCTTGAGATGGATTGTGAAATACAAATTACCGATCATTCTATAAAGGTTCAGTTAGACATTATTACAGAATGATTGTTGTCTAATATCATTTAATTTGGAGGAAATAAAGTATTTCTATGATAATAGTTTATAATGAAAATTTAATATGAATTTGCCATACTACTATATTAAATAAAATAAAAACTTTATTTACTACTTAATGTAATGAGATTTAAAATGTACATTGTAAAATATATATTAGCAATATTTACCATTGTGGGAATTTCTGGTTTGCTTTATACTTCAAGCTTTTTGCCATCTGTCTTTGCACAAAATACACCCAGTGAGAGTACTGGATCACAACAACAAGGATCACAACAACAAGGATCACAACAACAAGGATCACAACAACAAGGATCACAACAACAAGGTATAGGGACTTTTGAGGAACTTCGAAATTTGACACAGGGAAATAGGGATTTACTATCTAACGGCAGTGATATCTCCAATGCTTCGTTATTTTCTGGTTTAGAATTGGAGCAAGATACTGACCAACCCAATGCAACAGCAGCCGCGAACGAAACAGATCAACAACAAGCAGGTCATGATCCACAAGGCCAAATTGGACCATCTTTAGATCCATCAGCACAACCACAACAAAACCAAACTGAACAACAACAACCACCACAACAAGCAGGTCAACAAGAACAACAGAACCAAACCGGACAACAAGCAGGTCAACAAGAACAACAGAACCAAACCGGACAACAAGCAGGTCAACAACAACAAAACCAAAGTCAAGGTCAAGGACCATTAGACCAAATACTGGGCCCTCTTAGAGGTTTATTTGGTGGAAATTAATAGGTATCTAATTTTATATAACTAATATAATAAAATAGATACCCAACAATATTTTATTTTATTTTATTTTGTTTGCATTTCAATCATCAATATAAAAAAAAGTCTTTGTAAAGAATGGGTTAAAGACTTTTAGCAATGGGACTTAAATTCCCCGATAATTCTATATGTTGGCCAACAGGGCGAAAACTAGTTGGAAATTGTTTATTTTATTGGTTTGGACTTTCAGTTGCCGTAGAAATAATTTGTTTTTTTTTAGTTTACGTGATTATCTTAAACCTTGTCTGCCGTGTCTTGTCTCCTATGTAGTTAAATATCTATCAACAAATAGCAATATTTTTTATTGTCTCTAAATACGTTTATATTTTTATAGAGATATCAAAATACCGGTAGAAAAAATAACTGTCCAAATCTAATATTAAACAAACATCATCTAATACTTTGTTAAAAAAACCTGAAATATTGCCTGTGGCTGTAGTTATACCTGCATTTAACGAAGAAACAACTATTCATAAAACACTTGAGAGTTTAAAGAACCAAACGTGTTCACCTGAAAGCATTATAGTAGTAGATGATTTCTCATCCGATAAAACTGGGGATGTTGCTAAATCCTATGGAGCTACTGTATTAAGAACTCCAGAAAACAGCGGGAATAAAGCAAATGCACAATCTTTTGCACTTCCTTTTGTAAAAAGCAAATATGTCGTTTCAGTCGATGCTGATACTATTCTTAGAGCAGATAGCCTGGAAAGGATGTTTGTGTTTATGGAGTCACATCCTGATACGTCCGCGGGTTGCAATTTTGTTCTTCCGCAAAAAATTGAGACCGTTTGGGAACGGGGGCGATTTCTTGAATATATGTTTGTATTTTCTTTTTCAAAAAGAGTTCAGCAATGGTATGGAAGACCCTTAACCATTTCAGGATGCTTTTCCATTTTTAAAACCAAGGACGTAAAAAAAATTGGAGGGTGGAGCGCAAGAACAATGC
>JACDHC010000176.1 GCA_013821245.1 Candidatus Nitrosopumilus sp. | reverse complement strand
GTTATTGGCGATGGAGCAGACGAACTTTTTGCAGGCTATAATTTTTTACTCAAATATATTGATGAGCCGGAAAAACTTGATAAAAAAATTAATTCTATCATTCAGAATATGGACTTTTTTTCTATTAGATTTTCAAATAAAATAGGATTAAAAATATTTCTCCCTTTTTTGCAAAAAGAGATTGCCGAATTTTCACAAAAAACCACCCTAAAAGAAAAAATATCTAAAAATTATGGGATATTTTATGGTAAATTTTTTCTAAGAAAATGTTATGAAGATATACTAGGAAAGGAAATAGTCTGGAGAGAGAAAAACGCATTAGAAAAGGGCTCAGGGGTTACTAACTTAAAATACTACATTGAAGATAATATGATAACGGATTCTGAATATATTATTGAAGAAGAAAAAGCAAAATCGGAAGGTGTAGAAATACGAAACAAAGAACACCTCTATTTCTATAAAATCTATAGGAAATTCTTTAACCCGCCAAGAGAAGATATGATGCCTAATGAATCAAATACAATAAAAGAATGCACTTTTTGTAAATCGATATTTTCATGGAAAGGCAAATTTTGTAAAGTTTGCGGAGCATATCCTGTTAAATCCATTGAAAGAAAAAAATAATGTTTACAATACCTGTAACTACGCTCATATTAACCACGGTAACATCAGTAAAAAAAACTGGAATTTTATAAATGAAATATGTTATGTAGATAAGGGTATACGAAAATATGTCTTTTAGTAATAAATGGATTAAGCCACAAAACGAAATCAACAATGTAGGTATGAAACTATTAGAAAATATCAAACCGCCATCACCACTTAAACCCAGGATAGAAGAGGCACAAAAAAGACTACACTCACAAATTGCAAAATTAGAAAATATGTCTATGAAAATGGAAGAAAAGGATCAGGTTATTTTTAAAAGAGTAATAAGTGCAATGCAGAGTCATGATAGCCAATATGCCAAAATTCTATCGAATGAGTTATCACAAATCAGAAAAATGAATAAAATGATTACATCTGCAAAATTAGCTTTGGAACAAATACAATTAAGATTAAACACAATTACGGAATTGGGTGACGTTATTGTAACATTAAGTCCTGCAATGTCAGTAATAAAAAACATTCAAGGAGGATTAACTTCCATGATGCCTGAAGCAGGGCAATCATTTGGAAAAATAACAGACATACTAAATGGAATTATGAATGAATCAGGCCAAATTCCCCAAACAACAGAAATGACAGGCAATACAAATGCTATAAGTGAAGATGCGATGAAAATAATTGAAGAAGCTAGTGCAATAGTGGAACAGAATATGAAAGATAAATTCCCAGATTTACCAAATACTAATATAGATTCGAAGGTAACCGAAAGCAACTCACTATATTAAAATCTTAGCTAAAACTATTTTTAATTTTTCTTATTGGAAATTATAATTATTTGTTTTTTGATTCTAGAAATAGTTGGATAACTATATCCTTTTTCACGATAACGCTTTATCATTGTCTTCCAATTTTTAATTCTTAAATTTGCCTGTTTTTTTGTCATTAAATAAGTTTCCTTTTTAACGATACTCTTTCGGCCCGAATTTAAATATCCGCCTATTGTTGCTCTATTTCTATTGTAAGAAAACCTCAATCCAAAGATAATTAAATCAGCTGACATATTATCAAAATAATGTTTTATTTCATCATATTGAGACTTTGATCCTTCAAACTCTAAAGAATATCTCTTATTATGTATATTGTAATTCTTATTTTTTTCAATCCCTTCCGCCTTCATTTTCCTTTTATATTCTGTCACAGTTATTGATTATAAGATCTAGACGTTAATAAAAGAAAGAAATAATATTATAACAAATGTCCCTAAATTATCTTAAGTCCGCTATAATTGATGTTCTTTAAAAACTCATCTATTTTAATTAAAATTTCAGAAAAAGGATAGATGAATCCATCATCAAGTTTATCGGTATGCAAAAGTGGAGAAACAATAAAAGTATTAACATTTATATTGATATTGTTTGAGGAAACAATCCATATATTGTCTATTTTTTTTTGAATTTTGGATAAATTGTTTATAATTTCTTCCATATCCTCATTTTTATATTTATGGAAATGTATTATTATTGCTTTATCGTTATTATCCTGAAGATATTTTGAATTTGGAACAAGAATGTCAATGTCAATACCATCTACATTTATTTTTCTCTCGGCAGGAATCATTGACATTGTCAATACAAAATGCAATAATGCTTCGGCAAATAACGCAAACTCATCTTCAAAAAGATTATCTTTATCCAATAAAACAGAGCATTTGTTTAAAAGTGAATCAATTATGGCCTTAGAATTGTAGACATTGTTCGATAGAAGCATCCTGATATGATTTTTTCCCATCTTATCAATTTCATTATATAATATCTCTTTAATGTCCACTTTGGGTTATTTACAATACACAATATTTATAAATTAAGATTTAAGATTCAGGTCTATTAGCATCAGAATGAATCAAAATTGCATATCCAGGAAAATCAATACATATCTTATCTTAAATTTATATGAGTACTAGCATTATTGATAAAGGAGACCTCAATTATAGTGATATACTGTTTGCCGGAATCTATGATCCATTATTAGTCCACGCCTACTAATTCTACTATTTAAATACAATTTTTCAAAACAAACAGTACAATGAACTTTGAAAATCATCTCGTTTATCTTTTTTAGTTTGGTAGCAGCATATACTCAGCAGTTTTTCTACCATTAATGAGATAAGGCTACATCTTGAAATGATATGTTATTTTGTCCAGCCAAGAAAGATAGATTCGAGAATAACATATCAAAAATCAAATTCATTAAAAGGAAGGCAAAGTAAAGGACTAGGATGGATTATTCGATGAACTATTCAATATTGGTATATGATGATAAAATCCGACATTGAATCTAGAATGGTAATGGTTTGACATGGATTTATCTCGCCATTCTGCACATAAATATGCTATATTTTACCATAACTAAAATGCTTTAACATTAAATATTTATATTTGCCTTATTTTAAAAAAATGATAAGAAATAGTAGAATTATCCTTCTCGCTTTTAATATTTATATCCAATATAATTATTCATGTATGAATTGTGTTTTCATTATGTTTTTTACACATATAATTTAGCATTTAGAATAGAATCATATTATACATAGTCAATAATAAGTTAGGATTAAAAATATTTTTTCGTCATTTAGCAGGCACTTTTCAGTATATTTGTTATCACATACAATTCATATTGTCATCAAATAAAAGTTATGATTAAGAAAGAGATATAACTTTACTTTCTAATCATAATAATAATTTTTAAAAATAAAAATATATTTAGATTGTTAATAGATGGATAGTCAAATACATCATTTAATAAATAAAAAGGTAATAAGAAGCACCGACTACAGGATTATCTAGAAATACCCATGCTCATAACAACAATACAGTACCATAACAGTTTCAGGAATAACTCAGCAATGAAGAAAAAAAATAGTTGTTCTAAATATAATGGAGATGTCTGAAAATATAGGAAAAAATATGGGAAAAAATTTTACACTCAAATTACAGTATTCTCATCTTATTTTCGGATATGTAATATTTTTCAGAAAAGAAATTCATATGGCATATCAACTTTACAAAAACATCCATATTGTTCTAATAATAGGATTGTTAAGATTTTTGGTATTGCTATTGATTCTGATAACGGAATTATTACTTATAATATTGTTTACTACTAAACATTATAGTATCTACTATCATATAATAGTAATTGTACTCATTTCTACAAATAACTTATGTTTTGTAATGCCAAAAGAATTATCTAATATTATTTCATAACTCGAATATTGAAATAAACGTATTTCTGTAAGTATTAATCCAGATCGAATAGGTTAAATATTTGTAATTGGATTCAACTCACGTACTGAAATTAGCTATGGAATATCCAGATAAAAAGGACAAACAATTTGTATGGCATCCATACACCCAAATGAAAGACTGGGTACAACAAAACAATAAAGTAATATCAAAAGGAGAAGGATTTCATATTATCGATTCAGATGGGAACAAATACCTGGATGGTATTGCAAGTATGTGGTGTAATGTCTGGGGTCATGGACAAAACGAAGTTACAGACGCCATGATTGACCAAATAAAAATGCTACAGCATTCAACCCTATTCGGATTAGCTAACGAACCCTCAGTAAATCTAGCAGAAAAACTTTTGAAGTTAGCAAAAGGAATGGATAGGGTTTTCTATACAGATAACGGCTCTACCGCAATAGAAGTGGCATTAAAGATGGCGTTA
>JACDHC010000175.1 GCA_013821245.1 Candidatus Nitrosopumilus sp. | reverse complement strand
ATGAGGAATTGGCTGAATATGTGAAATATCTTTTGGATCTGTCCAATAAGTGCCAAAAAAAACCTGTACTTGATTTGAAATTAAAAGGGGCAAAAATCGACCCAAAAATATTGTCTGGTGAGCTATCGGCACTAAATGATTACTTTTTGTATTATACCTGGAATGTGTTTGACAAAGAACCCACATCTGGTTATTCTTATGATTTTACAAACGATTTTAACATTGATGAGGAGATGTCTAAATTAATTTTAAATGCTCTAAAATCTGAAAACCTGACCGGCCTCTCTATAGATCTTGTTCAGATGATAAATAACGGAGATCTACGGGATGATGCTGACATTAATAAAAACAAAAGCAAAAAAATAGTTGATTATCTTTGGAAATACTATGAAAATAACAAGAGCAAATATCAAGTTAAGGGGACGGCGGAATTGAAGTGATAAAAAAGTTATTTTTAAGCAATTTTTTGTCCCATAAGAATACCCGTCTTGAATTTGGTCCCGGTATAACCGTATTTGTAGGCCATAATGGATCTGGAAAATCAAGCATTATTGATTCCATTACATTTGCATTATTTAACGAACACACAAGAAAATCTAATAAAAACTTGGTAACGAAGGGCATCGACCAAACATTGTCTGAGGAATCGGGCTCTGTTGTTGTGATGGATTTTTCCGTTGGCTCAGTGGATTATAAGGTCCAAAGACAAATTAATAGCGTAGGGCACCTTGTATCTGCTAAGTTAGAACAGCTAAAACAAAATGATTCTATAGTGGAGAATAAAAAAAATATGGATGTTTATAGGCCCATAATATCTGGTGAAAGGAAACAACTTGGGGAGTCTGTTATTGGTGAAGTTGAGTCCATATTGGGAATGAACTATCCAAAATTACAAATTGCTAGCATAATACAACAAGGTGAAATCAACAAAATAATTGATTCGCAACCAAAAGAGTTTAAAGAATTGTTAAATAACATGATGGGCCTAGATAGGCTAGACAAATCCTTCACATATATGCATTCTATTTTAGATGGCTTTAGGGGTTTGTTGAGAGAAAAAACGGGAGGTTATGATGATAACTATATAATAATATTGAAAAATAAAACTGAAGAAAACAAAAAAAAAATCAAAGCATCAAAAACGTCTCTAGAGAGTATTTATGCCGATTTATCCAAAAGATCCAGTGAAATATCGGAGATAGAGAAAGAGATAGAAGGCCTGGAACCAAAAATAGGTAAACTACAAGAAGTAAAGGCATTGGAGACCACTTTGCTAAAGTATCTGAAAGAAAAGTCCATTTCATTGAACATTGAGATTGAAAAAAACAAGAAAATACTTTTTGAGGTAAAAAATGCTTTTTCTGTTTTGCATGATAAAGATGAGGTTTCTATGACCATGCAGATGATTCAGTGTGAGAAAGAGGAACTACACAAAAAAATAAATAATATAGAAGGCGAGCTTGGAAAATTAAACGGTTTCACTGAGTGTGCAAAAAAAATCCAGATAAAAGATGGCAAATGCCCGGTGTGTAACTCCAAAATAACCGCAATAAATAATATGTTTGATATTTCCCACATTAAAAAGGAATTGGATAAAAAGCAAAAGGAAAAGGCACTTGTCACGTCTGAATTGGTTAAACTGAATGCAGAGGAACTCCATTTAAGGAAAAAGGAAAAGAATATAATTTCAGCAGAAAAAACCTTGTCATCCTATGATGTTTCAGCAGGTTACAACACAGCAATTCTTGAGCAAGAGATTTCGTCCTTAAATGCCGATTTCCAAATTATCTCAAAGATAAATTTTGGTAATCGTTTGGGTACTGATTTGTCATTCTATAAAGTTGATGATTATTCTGCCAATTTGATTGATGTTATAGTAAAAATGAGGGCTGATCTTGTTGATGTTGACTTGGGCACTCTTAGCCAAAAGAAATTTATCAGAAACAAGTTATCCTCTGAATTTATCGAAATCCAAAATCAAAAAGCAATATTGGAGAAAGCTGTCTCAAATTTGGAAAATGAAATTACTGAGTTCGATAGATTGATGTCTGAGCTGTATTCGGCCTCTATGTTTATTTCTGATCTTGAGAAAATAAGGTCAATGGTTTTCAATAGGGATGGGGTGGTAAGTTCTAGTTTAAGGACCTGGGCATTGAATTTGATTTCTGTTAAATCCTCTGATTATATCAATACCTTTAATGTTGGCATTTCTAAAATCTCCTTGATAGAAAAACCCAGGGAAATAAAAGTATTATGTTATGGTAAACGTGGAGAAATAGATATCGTTTCCTTGAGTGGTGGGGAAAAGGTGGCTGTATCTTTAGCATTAAGAATGGGAATTGCCTACCTGATGGGCTCTTCAAAAATCGATTTTATTGTATTGGATGAACCTACTTCTAATTTAGATGACGAACGTAGGCGGTCTTTTGTTAAGATTGTTTCGGATGTTTTTAGCAAAGGCATTGGGCCATTGTCCCAAATAATAATTATTACTCATGATGAGGAGATATTTGAGAATTCCGAAATAGAGCAAATTTATAAGTTTTCAATGGGTGACAAAGGATCAATTGTAACGCCTGTTTAGCAAACAAATCTTTCTAGTGTCCATATCCTCCCCTATTTTGAAAAAGATTAATATTTGTTTTATGGTTTTTGTTGTGTGTTAAAAGTACAATGAGACTATCCCGTTTACCTAGAGAGGCAAGAAGAACCAGAAAGCCAAAACAACCAAATTGGGTAAGAAACCCCAAGAAATCCTACTGGATTCAATGTACATACATTAAATGCAGCCATTGCTGGCAATATTCGGGAGGCAAGAATTGGGCAGAATGCCCTATCTGTCATACTAGCAGTAAGGTGTCTGCTGCAAGAAAATCCTATACTTTCAACAAGACCTCTGCAGAAAGGAAATCCTTTACTGTTAAAGATGATTCTAACGACTCATTCACAATGGGTTAATTGTTCTTTGTGTCATGAATTTCGTTTATAAAATATGTGTTTTCTTCATCAGCCAGTATTAGTCTAATGTTGTTGTCTTGATTTTTTAAATTGTCGTTTGAATCACTATCTGTATCATGACTTAACTTTTCTAAATCATTGAAAATAATCAGGGTTTTAGTGGTGTTATATTTTTTGGGGATTGTTTGCATAAAAAAATTCAGTGTATATATATCTTCAAATTCTTCTTCAGTTAACTCTTTTAAACGTTCATCAAATAGTTTTAGGTGTATTTGCCTTTTACTTTTTGTTATCAAAGCGACATTCATCAGCTGAAAAAATAGTGATATTACATTTATGTTTTTAAAATAAAAAAAGTATTATCAATCTATGTATTCCTCTCTGATATATGACTGGCTATCCTCAATTGATAATTCTTTGCTCATCGAGCTGTTTTTCCATTCTTTGACTGGCTCGGGATCTTTTCCCATGGTCCTTTCTGTTATTTCGTCTATTTTTATAAATGAGGGTAAGTTTACCCATTGACCCACAAAAAGAGCTTCTCCTGGGTTCAGTGAAGGAAGTTGTTCTATTATTTTTCCGTTTATGGCTTCACTTGCTGAACCTATCTGTGACTGATCCTCTTGCTGAACTATTTTCATTATTGATAAAGAACCCATTTGGCTTAAAACATTAGGATCCAACGATCGGGGCCTTTGAGACACTATTATTAGACCTACACCAAATTTTCTGCCTTCTCTTGCCACTTTTGAAGCAATATACTTTGTGTCTGTATTTTCATTTTTTGGAATAAATACGTGAGCTTCTTCTATCGCTACAATAACTGGGCCGTGAAATAGAATTTGGCTCTCCATGTTGTTTTTTGATTTTAAGCTCTGGCTTTTAGCTAACTTTCTTTGATACAGGATTGATTCTAAATAAAAAGCAATCGCAACATTGGCCTGTTTTTCTGTAAATTCTATTAAATTAATGACGTTTACCTTTCCTTCTTTAATTTGTGAGACTGGATCGGAAGAATTGGGAATTAATATGCTGTCGAATCTTCTTCTTGCCTCTTTTATTTTGTCCAATACTCTATCGGCAGAATTTGTAAATCTTTTTTCTTTAAAACCAATTTCTTTGATGTTGATTTCCAAAAAGTCCCAAAAGTTGTCTTCAGTCTTCTTCTTTAAATCATCATCATCAAACGCTCTTAACAATATTGTATTTTGAATGTCTGCATTATCCCTTATTTCAATAACTTCTGCAAATTTTTCTGCGGTGAGCAACCTTGGGTTTATTTGTGCCTGAACAAAATTGATGTTTTCGCCCTCTAAAAAGCGATATTCATCATGATAATCAAAAATGACCATGGTGCCTGGAATCCCGGATATCGATTTAGCTATT
>JACDHC010000031.1 GCA_013821245.1 Candidatus Nitrosopumilus sp. | reverse complement strand
GTTGATCAAGGAATAAGGGTTTTGATTATTACTGGTTCGGGTGATCGATCTTTTTGTGCTGGCGCAGATATTTCATATATGGTCGATATCGATGCTGTTACTGCTGAAAAATATGCATCCTCTGCACAATCTATGTTAAATAAGATTGAAAAAATGGAAAAACCTGTAATCGCTGCTATAAATGGGTTTGCTCTTGGTGGAGGTTGTGAACTTGCTTTAGTTTGTGACCTAAGGATAGCTTCTGAAAATGCAAAAATAGGTCAACCTGAAGTCACAATTGGAATTCCTCCTGGATGGGGGGGAACCCAACGATTATTGAGAATAATAGGTCCTGCAAAGGCTAAAGAAATGATTTTTACAGGAAAAATGATCTCTGCTCAGGAAGCTGAAAATATAGGCCTTGTTAATAAGGTTGTTTCACTAACCAATGAAGATAAGTCACAATTAGATTCGTCTATAGATCAAAAGAGTGAGAAGGAAAAAAACATGGCTTTCTCAAAGATCCTTAATAACAAGCTTTTAGAGCATTCTATAGCGTTAGCTAAAGAAATTACTAAAAATAGCTTTAATGCAATAAAAATTAGTAAAATGTTGATAAATAAAGGCATGGATGCTGATATTGATACAGGGTTAAGATTGGAGATTTACGGTTGGGCATTATGTTTTGCTCATGAAGATAGGCAAAAAATGATGTCTGCATTTCTTAACAAAAGTAAAAGATAACTTCTTTTACATTATCTATTTTATTGAAATTGTTTTTGCACCATTACTTGGGTTGCATATAAAAGTTTTGCATCCGATGTTCAATTTTCCATAAGTTTCTTTCATGGTGTTTGATACTCGAGATCCTTTCTTTTTAGAATTCAAAAATGCGATTGTAGATGGGCCTGCCCCACTGATAGCAAATGCTAATGCACCTGCTTGAAGAGAACTTTCTTTTAACTGTTCAAATCCTGGTATCAGTTTTTGCCTTGCAGGCTCTATAATACAATCATCGATACCGTTGCATATCATTTGGATGTCATTATTGAAAAAACCTGCTACTATTGTGCATGCATTGGAAAGATTTTGCACCATTTTTTTTAGGGGAACTTCTTTAGGAAGCACTTTTCTTGCTACCTCTGTTTTCATTTTGGGAACCTCTATTAATGGAACACAAACAACCAAAGTCAAATCTTTTGGAGGTTTTATTTTTATAAATTCTATCTTTGGGAATCTTCTTACTATCACAAAATCTCCAAAAAATGATCCTGCGATATTATCATAGTGCTTTACACCCGCACTTGCTATTTCCCCTTCTGCAGCATAATTTAATAATTCTATGTCATTGATTTCTAATTTGAAAATATTATTAAATGCAACAGCTGTTGCAACGGCGGAAGCGGCACTACTTCCCATTCCATACCCTGGAGGAATGTTTTTTTCAATTTCAATTATAAAGTCGTATTTATGTAAATTATAGTCTGCGATAATTCTTTTTGCTACCTTTCCTGATGAATTATGATCAGGATCAGTTGGGATGCTTTTGCTTCCCTCTCCTTTTATTTTTATTTTTATATTGTTTAAATTGTCTTCTGGTTTTTCCATTATCTTGAGACGTACAATATCTTCTAATGCGTCTAATCCTAAACCAAAAACGTCATAGCCCGGCCCTAAATTTGCTGTAGATGATGGTGCACTTATTACACATTCTTGATATTCTGTTTTATTTGTATTGTTTGATTTTCCCATTCTTGTTTCACATTTTATTGGTTGCTTTTTTCTTCTTCTCCATGTGTAAATATTCGTGATAGAGCTGCAGATAAATTTATCATTCCATTCATTGTTATGTTTGATATTGCAATAGGGTTTGTTATATTTCCGCTTCTAAGCAATGTTTTTATCAAGTCTTTGCTAAGCAAAGATTGCTCAAAATTTTTCTCTTTGTCCAGTGAGTTTTGTAATGATGAAATGGAATTGGACCAGTCTAACACCTCTTTAAGTTTATCTATTATTTTGTCTCTTTTAGTGAGGACGTTAATTTGGGGTGTATTTAATCGTAATTTTACTGATTGGGATAAAAACATTAACGATACATAATTGATAGGTGATTCAGCTAAAGTCCCATCAATAGTAAAAAGAGTTACTTTGTTATCTGAAAAAAAGTTCGAAACAAAATATGGGCCGCTAGATCTAAAGGCAAACAGTTCTATTTGCCCCGGTGTATCTATAATCACATAGTCCGGATTCAGTTCATCTACCTGCTGCTGTATTTCGCTTAGTTTTGTGGATATTAGATCGTTTGCTAATATCAGTGATCCATTTGGTCCTAAATTATAATTTTCCATAATTGAATAAATATCAATAAAATCTCTTACATCTACATCTGGATTATAGGGTAAATTAGCTACACCCGGGTCGAGGTTAATTGATATAGGAGAAATGTCATTGCTGTTATACCATTCTAGAAGATTGGATGTCAATAATGATTTTCCCGAACCCGCAGTACCCGTAACAAAAATAGCATACATTTGAAATAAGTTAAACCTTATTGTAATTTTACTGTTATATTTGTATGATTATTATATTGCTTTATTTGAACTAATTATACAAGTTGAATTGGCGGTTACTTTCCATTGTCGCAAGTATAATACCTATAATTTTGATGTTTGTATTTACTCCTGTATCGCTTAACGATATATTTTCCGTTGGAGTTTTTCCGTTCTTGATGTCATTTATTGCGACAATGGTAAAGATCTTTCTACAGGCAATTAGGTTTTATTATTTTGTCCGAAAATTTATAGGGGATAATGTGAGTTCGTTTTGGAAAATAATTTACGCTAGGTTGGCAGGTGAATTCGTAACTCAAACCACACCATCTTATGTAGGGGGTGAACTTGTGAGAATTGCGTTTTTAACAAAAAATAATGTTCCTGCCGGAAAAGCGGCTTGGGTTACCACTATGGAAATTATTGCAGATGTTTTTGTTGGTACAATTTTGGCATTTATAGCCGGCTTTCATGCACTTCTCACAGGTGCTATCTTCATTGGAGTTTTGTTAATTTTAATTGCTCTTCCAACTTTTTGCTTTTGGTTTTTTTTATTGATTTATTCTTCAAAAAAAAATATTAGATTGCCATCATTTTCATTAAAGTTATCCAAGAAATTTATTTCTGAGGAAAAGGCTTTGCGTGGAATTAATTCAGTAAACAAAGCCTTAGATGATTTATGCATGATGAGCAGAGAAAATTTCGGATCATTCAAATCTGTTAAAATATTTTCATTTGGAATTGGAATTACTTTATTAGCATTTTTTTTCCATGGGCTTTCTTTTCTTGTTTTAACTCATTCCATAGATAGTGATATCAGTTTATTTGTCTCTTTTATGGCTACCTCGTCATCCACTATTTTGGGAACTTTGCCTGTTACAATAGGAGGGTCTGGTTTGACAGAATTAGGTCTTTGGGGTTATATCAATCACCTAACTGATTTTTCCCAACTTGGAAATATTATCACCGATAGCCAATTGAATGTGATAATTGCTTGGCGTATAGCTTCATATCATATTCCTTTAATTATCATGTGGATTGCATTAATGAAATTAGCTTTGGGAAAAAGTTACTCAAAGCCTTCCTCGCATTCTACACTTGTCATTTTTTAAGATTTATTTTATAGCTTAATTGTTGATCTTCTTTATGTGTTTGGTAAAATTGATGATGTAGTTTGACATATTAAAAGACGAATAATAGCAAAAAAAACTATAGTAATTGGTATATTGGTAATTCATTACTTGTGATTCTAGAATTTAATTAACTTTTGTATTTATATTAAAATGGTAGAATCATCCGATCTTAAAACTATGCAAAAGGAAGTAACCTTAAATTTAATTTCTTTTGTACACATTAAATAAGAAAAGTTATTTAAAATAATCAGTTAATTATTGATAGGCAATATATCTAAAAATACTCTATAATCTAAAGTATACTATATTTGAAAGTAAAAGAATTTAACCTATATGGCATTCGCCACCTTGTTTGCTACTGTTAAATTATTTCTATGATTTTTATAAATTCTTTGAAAAAGGATAATGCTGCTTATAAATCATATTGAGCGTTTGGATGCTTTTCCAATCACTTATAGTCTGATTATCAATCCATTAAGAATGCCTTCCTGATGTGGTGTATTCATGTTTGAGAAAAAAATTCAATAAAAATATGCCTTTGATTTCACTTACTTTTCGTCATCTTCTTCATCTGAATCATTTGATATGTTGTCTGATTCTACATTCATCATTTGTGCGTTTTCTAAATCAAATTTGTAAATCTCTTCTATATCAAGTTGATATTTTGTTTTTAATAATTCTACTAATTGTTTACTCAACCCTGCTTTTGAAATTTTGATGTTGTATTCATATACAAAACCTTTCATAAAATCTCTAATGCTTGATTTATCGGATATTTCTATTTCTTCAATTATGGTCCTACCATCAGGTAGTGCTTCATACAATTGAATATCTGCTTTTTTTTTCTGTTCGTTAATGTCTAGGAAATAACCTGTTCTGTTAATGATGTCGTACTCTTTAAAATTTGCGCCTTTTGTTTCATTTTCTGCCCATTCTGGGAGACCACTTTCTTCCGATTTTGCCTTTGCTGCTTTTCTTGCCATTTGATATACTTGAATTATTTTATCACTTTTTATTAAAACCTTTTTCAAATATTATTTTTATTCTGGGAAAGCATTATCTATAGGCCTGTTTTAATTATTCTAACTTTGACTTTGGACACCGTCATGAATGGTGAGTCTCTATACCGTCTAATTAATACTCAAAATCCGAATTTACTGCTTGTAGATGCAAGACCTTTTTCTGATTATAATAAGGGGCATATTCCGCACGCCGTTAACATTGACCTGATGAATTTTCATTGGTTTGATACCTCTGAGGAAGGTATTGTTCAGTTTAACAGGCAAATGAAAATATTGCTAAATTATTTGGGTATCAATAAACAAAGTATTGTAGTTTTTTATGATGGTATATCGGGCTCTTCTGCATCAAGAGGAATTTGGCTATTAAATTATTTTTCCCATGAGAATGCCTATATACTGGATGGGGGATTTGAAAATTGGTTAAAATCAAACTACCCGGTAGAAACAACAACCAATCCCTTTATACCTTCTGAAAATATGTTTAATATAAATAAAGATGTATTAGCAGATGCAGAATATGTCAAAAACAAAATTGAAAAAAATGCTAATGATGTAGTTATTATCGATTGCAGATCTAAAATGGAGTATGATGGATTAGCTGCAAGGGCATCAAGACGAGGGCATATTCCGCACGCCGTTAACATTGACTGGATTGATAATCTTGAAAATGAAAAATTTAAAGATACTGAAAAACTTTTTAAATTGTATTCCTTTATCCCTAAGGATAAAGAAGTCATTACATATTGTCAGGGTGGCTATAGGGCAGCAAATACCTATCTTGTATTGAAAAAACTTGGCTATTCTAATGTTAAAATGTATTTAGGCTCTTGGGGCGAATGGGGTAATGTTTCTTCTCTTCCAATACAATGACGATTATTCCCATGCATTTAGTATTCTTATTTGAATAACATCGATTACTTAAATTTGTAAGGTAGTTGATAAACTACTTTCTTAAATGTCGAATCGGATTTATGTCTAAAGATTTCAATTAACTTGTTTTAGCTGATCAACAATAAAGTAAAACTTTTTGAATTTAAAGCATTTCATTGTATTTTTGTATTTTATAATATTATAATGTCATTTAATAATAACGTTTTTGAAATAATAGTTATTTATATTGCAAATTTATATATCCTAATTGTAATCAATATTACTTGCTATGTATCTTACCCAAAGCATAATTAATATCCCAATGATATTAACAATTAAAAAAATTAGTCTCATTATTGTACTTTTATAATAACGAATAGCGAAAACAAATAATACGTCGCCTAAAGCAATTATAATAATTAAATGTTTATGGTTATGTTAATATATGTACAGAAACTAACACTTTTAAAAAAATATTTCACAAAATTGCAGACACGTATGATATAATATGTAAAATAGTTTCTGAATGAAATTAATCTAATTTCAAGAAGGACAATAAATTTAACAGTTTTTGTAAAGTTTAGTTTAAATAAAAATGTGTTAGTTTTAATCCCATAAAGATGTTATAATTTGTTTATCCTTATATTGTTTAATTCTTGTAATTCGTTATTTATTTCGTTTGAGCTTTGATTTCCATATGTTACCAAAATCCTGTCATCATCGTTTGGTACATAACCCATTATGTCATTAGTTTGATTGCCATTCACAAAAAACCTTAATTTTGAATTTTCATTATCACAAAAGCGTTTATTTTCATCGGTTATGAAGCAACCGTTCGATATATCCATTCTAAGACTCTTTACAAATTCTCCGATTGGCACCTTCGTAGCATGTTTATGCAGGGTTGTTCCATCTAAAGTGCCATTATAACTTTCCATGTGTATGTAATTAGATCTTACCATGTATTTTTGTTGGGCAAAATCAATTTTTGTTCCATTTAGATTAACTATAAATGCCGGATGTTCATGTGCGGATCCTAACGTTCCGTATGTGGCTGAAACATCATTTCTTGGAAATAATATAGCTAATACTATGGTAATTGCAATAATACCTACAATTGCAGGAATTATTATTTTCATGTATTGTTTTCTTCTTCTTCTGCCTTTTGCGAAATAACTAGTATTATTGTTTTCTTCTTTTATGTTTGAATTGTTTTTATTGTTATTGTTATTTCCAGTATCTTTTCTTTTTCTACTCATCTTAAATTAATTTTTATATGCAAGTCTCTAATTTAAAATTAATATTGTAGTTATACCTGGTGAATTATTTATTGTTTTATTATCTCATTAATTATAAGTTGCAAATTTTTTGAAAATGGGTGATTTGGATTATTAACTACCGTTAAAAATTCTCTAGTGCTAAATTGGATATCGCAATAACAAGGTAAAGGTGTAAGGTATTTTATGCCCGTCACTTCTCGTAATCCTCCTAGAACTTTTTGTGGATTCTGCATTTCTGGTGTATTGTTGTCTACTTGCTTAAAATATGTGTATGCTGAATTTGTTTTAGTGTCTGGAGAATTAATTAGTGGTGCAGGTGCGCAATATCCTGATATTCTGTTAAGTAATATATATGTAATAGCTCCAAATTTTACGAATGTTGTATAGATTTCATTTAGTAGTTTTTCTGTTCCTTCTATATCTAAGTCATCCATTTTCATAGTAAGTATTAATTTATCCGCTATAGATAGGGCATTTATAGACCAATGCCTTATACCTGGACTGGTATCTATTATTATAAAGTCTATATCCATCTTTGTTATGATTTGCTCTCTTAAGAAGACTAATTTTCTGAATTGTTTTTTCCAATATTCGGATCCATTACTGATTTCAAACTTAAATATCGCCTCTCTGTTAGGATTTGAAAACCCTGCATATAACTTGCCTGATGGCAGGCACTTTCCATTATATATATATTTTGTCATATCTATTATCGTTTCTTCAACATCCGATTTATTATCTAAAAAGTCGTTTATCCATTTGTTTGGAGTTATCTTGAAGTAATTGTGTAAGCTGGGGGCGTATATATCTAGATCTATAAGCGCTACTTTTTTTCCTTTTTCTGCTAGTAATGCTGCAGTATTTGCAGCGATGGTGGTTTTACCTGTACCACCCTTGTAAGAATGTAAGGCAATGCAGTGAGTCATTCACTTACTGTTTATTACTTTTATATATCAACATTAAATCTTTTGAAATAACTATTATAGTTTTTCTTATGTTTTTTGAATTCTTATATTAGTATATACGTAATTTTAAAAAAATCATAGTATGAAATTGGAGAGCTTAATTAAATTATGATGCATTTCATAAAATCAATATAAATTTCTCTGTAAAATAGTGAAATGACATCATCTTTATCTGTGTAATAATGCTTTAGTGTTGCCTATCACTTTTTGATTCCTTTATCTTAAAAAAGCTTGAGAAAAAATTGTTTATAGGGTTCATCAATTTATTCATTATCAAGTCATCAAAATCATTAATGTTTGGATCCAATGTAAAAATCATAAGAAATTCTAATCTGTTGTTTTGATTTGTTATCGGTATTGTTATTCTTAGAATCTTTTCATATAAAGAACACGTATAATATAGTTTTCCTAAAATATTTTGCCATCTTAATCTCGTATATTGTCTTGTAGATGCAGTTATTGCATATTGTTCTGTTTCTTCATCATTTAACAGTGGTACTATCCCCTTTCTTTCTCCCTTTGTTAATATTATTCCGTGTTTGTCTGCAATCCCGACAAACCTTATTCTAGAGTCCAAATCTATAATTTTATCACATAATCCCTTAAACTCTGAAATATTATTTACCATGCTTTATTATTAAAAGTATTTTCTATATTATAAAACTTATATTTTATCTCCATTCCTTTTTTTTGATTTATTATTCAAGCCTAGTCAGATCGTTGGCTATGTATGGATTGACTTGTCACTATGTCATACAAAAATGTTGATTATTGAAATTGAATTTATTATTCTTATTATATATTTTCTAAATGTGGATTGTTTATTAGATTTTTTTAATATAGAAACTATATTTAAAAAACAAAACGATGCCTATTGTTTTTTAAAAGGATTAAATTTGTCATGTTCGCATTAATGTATTTAATACCATTTTTATATTTGTGTTATGTTGACAAAAATAGGTAATATTTTAATAGGTCATAATAGCTGCCCAAGGATAATGGGAATAATTAATTTAAGCCCAGAATCCTTTTATAAAAAATCTGTAAAATTAAATTCTGATGAAATACAAGACACTGTTTTGGATATGCAATGTTCTGGAGTTGACATAATTGATATCGGCGGTATGTCTACCGCTCCTTATTTAAAAACGTTTATCCCACCTGATTTAGAGATTAAACGATTAAAGTATGCGGTATCTGCAATTCGCCAGATTAGTGATATACCCATTTCAGTAGACACGGTTAGATCCGATGTATTGAAATCCCTGTCAAAATATGAAATAGATGCAGTTAATGATGTTACTGGACTAAAGTATGATAAAAAGATGCCTTTAACTGTTTCTGAATCCAATCTTCCGGTTATTATAGGAGCTTACAAAATCGATTCTAATTCTTCAAATCTATTCACGGGCGATATATATGATACTATCAATCTATTGGTAGAGAGTATTGATATAGCTGCAAGTTCCAAAATCGAAGGAGAAAAGGTAATAATTGATCCATCAGTTGGTTTTTTTAGAAAATCTGGTAACAATCCTTTTTTTTCAAAGATAGGTGGGATAGATTGGTATGTCCGTGATATTGATATACTTTCTAACATTGCATTATTGTCTTCTCTGCATAAACCTGTTTGTATTTCGGTTTCAAGGAAGTCATTCATGGGCTCACTGTTGAATTTGGATTTAGAGGACAGACTTATACCATCAATAGTCGCAGAAATCCATTGCGTATTAAATGGAGTTTCACTAATACGAACTCATAATGTAAAAGAAACCAAACTAGCAGTAAATATCATTAAAATATTACATTAGTATGTTATGTCTTTTCTGTAACAATTATAACTATAAGGAAGATAATGTTTTGTGATTTGATGTGAATAAAATTCAAGAAATTGATCGCGTGATTCCAGGAAATTCCCTTTCGGTAATTGAAGAATTTGAATCAGGAAAAAATACTTTTGTATACGATGGAGAAGTAAGATCATCTGTCATAGGTAAACCTGTAGTTAATATGGTCAATAGAATATTAAATATTACACAAAAAAATCCTCCAAAGATACCCAAAATCGGGGATATTGTGGTTGGTTATATTGATATGTTGTTTGGTAATATGATATCCGTAAGAGTCGTTTATATCAACGATAAATATTCTCACTCTGGATTTTCTGCGATTGCATCTACCCGTGTATCTAATATGGGTAATAATTATTATTCTAGTTGGCGTGAAAGAAATTACAAGGGAAAGCTTATTTTTAAAGTAGGTGATATCATTCGTGGACGAGTTTATAGTTTGTTGAACTCCTCAATTCATATAACATTAGAAGACAAAGATTTGGGTTTGGTTTATACAATTTGTTTCTCATGTGGAAATACTGATCTAATAAAGGTTTCTGGAGGGTTGAAATGCCCAAATTGTGGTAATTATGAGGAAAGAAAAGTTTCCGTTGATTATGGTAAAGAGGCTTTTACATTACTTTATGACAAACAATATCTTATAGAATGAGAAAAATAGTGAAAATTGGTTTTCAAGGCGAATCAGGATCATACAGCGAAATAGCTGCATCTAGGTATTTTTCTGATATCCAATTCGAATTTATTCCATTTAGATCCTTTCAAGATTTATTTGATGGTGTTGAAAATTCTTCCTTAGATTCCGCAATAGTTCCGATTGAGAACTCTATAGAGGGTGGTGTAAATGAAACTTATGATTTGTTAGTAGAAAAACAATTATTTGTTATAGGGGAGATTTACCAAAGGATAAAACATTGTTTAATTGCCAACAAACAATCTATCGAAATAAAAACTGTTTATTCTCATCCTCAAGCTTTGGCCCAATGTAGAAATTACATAAGAAAAAAATCTTTGGAACCTATTCCATCGTATGATACTGCTGGTTCTGTAAAATTAATAAAAGAGCATTTTTTGGTTAATGCGTCGGCTATTGCTAGCAGAAGGGCTGCAGACATTTATGATATGAAAATAATTGAAGAGGGCATTGAAGATAAAAACAACAACTTCACTAGATTTTTGGTGATATCGAAAATACCTAATTATCAAAATAACGCAGATAAAACTTCTATAATTTTCTCTATTTCCCATACACCTGGTTCCTTATTTTTAATTTTAAAGGAGTTTGCATCAAGAAATATTAATTTAACAAAAATTGAGTCAAGGCCAACTAAAGATGTTCCATGGGAATATTATTTTTTTGTTGACTTTGAAGGCAATCCAAATGACAATGTAGTAATGAACTCTTTGTCTGACATAAAAAAGGGTACTCTTTTTTTTAAAATTCTTGGTTCTTATAAAAAGGCCGAGATTAGTTAACCTAAGCTTGATTTCTCATTCTAATTCCAAGTATTATTATAACTATTCCTGTTATAATTAGCATCATTTGACCACTAAAAGCTATAGAACTAGCCTTGGAAAATGCTCCCAAATTCAAATCAATATCGGTATTTCCTGTATTAGTTATAAGAATCTTGTACTTTCCGTCTTTATCTGATTTTATCGTTTCATTGAATGATTTATTATTCTGAGTTTTGTTTACTATTACCTGATTTAAAGGATCCGTTATTACTATTGACGCACTTGATTCATTGTAAAAAATGTTTGCAATATTTCCAATATTCATATCCGGTGTGAAAATTCCAGATTGATTGGGTTTGATTATCTCTGAAATTTGTACAAATCTAGGGATGTTGGAATCTATAACTGAAACAATACCTATCCCTATGAATATACTACCTGCGACAAAAAAGATTATTAAAGATGTTTTTCTTGAAATATTGACCATTAATTGCCTTTGATTGATTTTCTAATTATATAATCTTTACAAAAACTTGACTTTTGTATTAAATTGTCATTCCCAACTTTTTTCTGTAAATTAAAATTGCACAAAATGTTTTGAATAGCCTATTAAATGAATAAATAGATAAAAAGAAAAACTATGCTGCCATTTGAGCCTATCTTTGTTTTTATCTCCTTTATTGATACTTTTACCTATTACAGCCAGTGTTGAATTTTAAAAAACTCCTCTATCGGTTCTTTTTTTAGTAATTTAATTAAGGCTAATGATTGTGGGACAGATAATACGGGTTTTGAAAAATAATTGTCCGTTCCTAGTCTTGGACATGCAACTTGTATAAATGCGTCTATATTCTTGAAGTTCTGTAACTTTTCATTAGTAATGTCTGTCAAAGCTATTAAATGAGTTTCTATCCCTAAATTTGATAGTTCTTTTTTAATCTCCAGAGCTTTGATGTTTGCAAATTGTCCTTCTTTTAAACCTATTATTATTCCAATCTTTCTTGAGTCTAGTGCCTTGTACACCGATAAGATGGATTTTTTCTTGACTACTTCTGCTTCTTCATTTATTAATAAAAATTCTTCAAAATAAGGATCCAACATATAAGTTGGCTTTTCTGTGGATAAGGCCACTCCAATAGAATGAAACCTGCTTTGGCCAAGAAAAACAAAAGCTTCAATTTTTTTGGTTATGTTGTGTACAGGATAAAATTCGCAACCAAATACTTGTGCGTCATTTAGTTGTCCTTTGCCTTTCCCGATAAACACTGAAAATCCTTTCTCCTCAAAGATGTCTTTCACTCTGGAAATCTGGTGAATGTGTTGACTGTCTGTAACAAGTGAAATATTGCTAAATTTTTCTTTTAATGCGTTAGCACACTTGATGGCAACATTATCAAAATTAATGTCATCATAGGCATTTATCATAAATACTTTGTCACCGAATTTTTCCATAGCTATTGTATGTCCTATGTTAAACAAAATATCTGCATTTAACATATCGGCAGCTTGTGTATTTAGATCGCAGGATCCCCAACTTTTCTCGCCGATTATATAAGAGTTAATGTTGTATTTTTTTTCTATTTCTTCGGAAACAACTTGAATTTTTGGGAGCAATGGTTCAGGCCCATTTAAAGCCACTGATCTAGGTTTTTGAGACTCGATTATCTGAAAAATTTTATTATTGTCAATTTTTATCATTTTTAACTTTTTTCATTATTATTATTGGCTCTCTTAATTAATATTTTTTTATATCGGCAGTTGTTTAATTTTCCTATAGACGGTTATGATTACATTGCATACTCTATAATTTTAGCCATAATTGTTGCTTGGTGTCTTTTCGTTTTATGTGATGACTATAATACAGTATAATAACCCAACCCAATACTAAACTGCGAATTAATATACCTGAAGTAGACATTTAGAGCAACTGAATTTTGTTTGCATGTGTAGAAGATAAGGTTATGTTGTTAAAGTTAAATATAATAAAAAATTAAATTGGCATGCTACAGTTTAAACATAACTGTCATGCTGAATGAAAGCAATATTGGTACTTGTATGAAAATATTGGTACTTGTATGAAAATATTGGTCGCGTCTTGATTAAAAATATATCAATACTCTAAAAATTATCAACTAATGTAAAAGATTTTAAGATGATGAAAAACCCTAAAATCTATATAACATTATCTAAATTACATATTACATATTGATTTGATTAATAAGGTAAAATTGTATAACGGTGTTAAGATAGATGTAATCAATTGCCCATTATGCAAACTATGTCATAGTAGAAATAATGCCGTTCCTGGGCGTGGAAATCTAGATGCAAAAATATTGTTTGTAGGTGAAGCACCAGGAAAAAACGAGGATAAATTGGGTTTACCATTTATTGGTTTTGCAGGTAAATTATTAGGAGAAGCTTTGAAAAAATCTGGTATTGAAAGGGATAATGTATACATTACCAATGTTGTAAAATGCAGACCACCAAATAATCGAATTCCAGACAAAGACGAAATTGATACATGTTTGCAGTATCTAAATAAGGAGATACAAATAATCTCACCTGCTATTGTTTGTATCCTCGGAGCAACTGCTTTGCAATCGGTGTTAAATCTTAAAAATATGGGTCTTTATCACGGAAAAACAATTACTCGCAACAATATCAAATATTATATAACATATCATCCAGCAGCAACTATTTATAATAATGATCTAAAGGAATTGTTTTTTAAAGAAATAAATTTGGTGGTCAATATGGTACAAGAAAACTGTTGATTGCTTTAAGTGTTTATTTGGTTGTTTTCTTTTTATAAATTACATATTTTTAGGAGTTCAAATATTTATTCAAAAAATTAAATTTACTCAACATAACAACTAATTTACTGATATAGAAGTGACTAGTTTTTTTAATAAATGTTTTAATAATGTTCTCTATGAAATCATAATTGTGCCTAATTTTTTTATAAGTCAAAATAACGCATCAAAAATAATATGTAATTTACAATTAAAAGACAATTAGATATCTCATGCATTAATTAAAAAAATTTTACATGGGTTTATTATATGTTTAACATTATTTGATTATATTTTATCTTTGGTTTATTTAAAAAAAAATATTAATTATTGATACTGAATCATGTTTTAAAGATTCAATATCCTATATATGAGTTATGAATTTTAGACATTGTTTTACAATAGATATATTTACACCATGTAATTTATGATAATTTTTATGGGGTCTACTGCTTTTGTTATTATATCTATTTAGTTTTAAGGGGGTAACTTTACTCTTCTTCTTTATTATTCAATATTTGTAGTTGCTACTAGAAATTTTATTTTAGTTATTAAAAATTGCTATGAAAATAAGTTGAGGGAATTGCTATTGTTGTTGATGGTGTTGCCCCATAATGCAATAACTGTTGTTATTTCTTATTATTGGGGTTTCCAGTCAACATCTAAATAAATCACTGCGTTCTTTTTATTAAATGTTATCTATTTCCTATAATGTGCTAATGAATAAAATATGATAAATCTTTATTGAGCGTGTCAAATTTATACATCACTTTGTGATGGTTAAAGAAAGGGCGGGTTTTGATCAATTATTTTTATTTATGCTGTTAAATAAAATGGCATCAAAAAAGAAATTTAACATATGTTATTTAGTTATGTATAGCGTTTCTATCCAAATGCTTCAAAAGATTTAGTTAGATAATATGCTAAAAAAAATTTGCAACATAAAAAATAACTAAGAATTCGGATGATATTCTGTCTACTACATCTTCAATAGAAATGTTAATTGTTGTCATAAACAATAAAGCCGTGATTTTGGTAGATATTGATATTTGAATATTTATATTATAACTTTTAAATTTTAATTTATGTGGTTTTTTTGTAGAAGTAACTGCTATATGATGAATGTGAATATTGCTAAAGAATTAATATAACATACTATTGAGAATTGAACATGCAAAAATCATTTAATAAAATGGTTTTATTGAATCAAATTATTAAAAAAAACATCTAAATTATTTACAGAAAAAAAAATCTATATTGATAAGTATTTATTTATAATATATTTAAAAAGGCTCTGTTCACTTAAGGATTCTAAAAGAGCATTTCCTAACTTTATCTGATGGTTAATGTGGTATATAGATTCATTTTCAAAC
>JACDHC010000030.1 GCA_013821245.1 Candidatus Nitrosopumilus sp. | reverse complement strand
TAGGCCAAACGCCATTGATCCTGCACTCAGAAGACCTGGCAGGTTTGATAGGGAAATTGAAATTAAGGTACCTGACAAGCGCGGCAGATTGGAGGTTCTTCAAATCCATGCGAGAAATATGCCGTTGGATGCAGATGTTAACCAGGAAAAAATTGCAGCAGTGACCCATGGGTTTGTTGGCGCAGACCTGGAAGGCTTATGCAAGGAAGCCGCAATGAAATGCCTGCGCAGGTTATTGCCCGAACTTAATCTGGAAGACGAAAAAATTAATCCTGAAGTACTAAATAAACTGATTGTAACTATGGCTGATTTTGACAATGCTATAAAGGAAGTAACGCCGTCTGCCATGAGAGAGGTTTATTTGGAGTCTCCTGATGTTAAATGGGGTGATATTGGTGGCCTTGATGAAGTTAAACGAGAGTTGCAGGAAGCGGTAGAATGGCCATTAAGGTACCCTGACCTCTATACAAAGCTAGATCATTCCATGCCTAAGGGAATTCTGATGCATGGTCCATCAGGCACAGGAAAAACTATGCTGGCCAAAGCAGTTGCTACAGAATCTGAAGCTAATTTTATCAGTGTAAAAGGGCCAGAACTACTTTCAAAATGGGTTGGCGAATCTGAACGAGGTGTCAGGGAGATATTCAGACGCGCCAGGCAGGCAGCTCCCTGTGTTGTTTTCTTCGATGAAGTTGATTCCATTGCGCCAATAAGAGGACTAGGAGGCGATAGCATGGTCACTGAACGAGTAGTTTCACAATTGTTGACAGAATTGGATGGCATTCATTCCTTAAATGGTGTAGTTACTATTGCCGCAACTAACAGATCTGATATGATTGACCCCGCTTTATTGAGGCCGGGGCGATTTGATAGAATCGTATATGTGCCATTACCAGATAAAAATACTAGGAAAAAAATAATAGAACTTCATTCTTCTGATAAACCCATTTCTAAGGACATTGATTTTGAAAAAATATCCGAACTTACAGAAGGATTTAGTGGAGCGGATGTGAGTTCAGTTGCAAATACTGCGGTCTCTCTAGTCTTACACGAGTATCTTCAAAAATACAGTACTCCTGAAGATGCCGCTAAGCATGCATCAGAAACCCATGTTACAATGAAGCATTTTGAGGATGCAGTTAAAAAGATTAAAGGACAGAAAGAAAACAGATCTGGGGAAAAATTGACAGTTCCATATTACAGATAGCCTCTATTTTTTTTATCTATTTTGTTATAGAGATTTTTTTATAATATTTTTTTATTTTTGATCACATATTTAATAAATTATTTAATAAAATGAACAAAATAAAAATATTTTGGAGAGCAATGTTTTTAAGCATTATCTATATGAATAGATTTCACTCAAAGAATGGTAGAAAATGTATTACAGGTTTTTCAAAATAAAGTAACGTTACAGGAGACAAAACGTTTTGTTTCAGATAAAGAAATAAACATTTTAGCAGAAAGATATGGTACACCTTTGTACCTTGTAGATGAAAAAACTTTACATAATAAATTGTTAGAACTTCATAATGCTTATAAGGGGTTTGAAGGTGATGTAAAAATTGCCTATTCTATTAAGGCCAATTTTAATCCATCTATTCTAAAAACTTTTATGAATGATGGTATAACTTTTGATCTTACGTCATTAGGGGAATTATATTTTATAAAACAACTGAAAGGAAACCCTGAAAATATAATTTATACTAGTGTTACAGAAGAATTAGACGAATATATAGAGGTATTGAAAAATGGAATTAGAAGAATAGTAGTTAGTTCTTATTATGGTTTTATTAATTTATCAAAAGCTGCCCGTATCATAAATATCCGGCCTAAAATAATGGTTCGCATAAATCCTGAAGTAGGTGTTAAAGCAGAAGTTCGTGCATCATATAAAAATGGGAAATTTGGTGTACCTCTTAATGGAGGGAAAATTGATTCAGCCTATTTTATCATCAAATCTATATATAATAATTCTTTATTGGATTTTGAAGGGTTTCATTTTCACCTTGGTTCTCAAATAACTAATTTTGCCTGCTATGTGAATGCATTAGAGAGGCTTAACTCACTTATCAATAAATTAAAAAAAGAAATCAATGATTTTTCAATAACTACTTTGGATATTGGTGGAGGGACACCAGTATTTTATAATGTTCCTGTTCCAACTCCCAGTGAAATGGCCTCAATATATATCGAAAAACTAAATAATTTAGCGTCTATTCATGGTAATTTTACACTAATGATCGAAAGCGGACGATTTTTGGTGGCAGAATCTTCTATAATGATATCAAAAATTGTAAATACCAAAGAATATAATGATGATCATAAAATTGTTATTTTAGATACGGGTTATCATCTACTTTTGGATGCCGCGTTACTTAAACAAGAATATCCACAAGAAGTAATACTTTGCCAAAATGGTATTTATGAAATGAACGTTAATGACATAAGGAATCATCCTACTGTAAAGAATATCCATTTAGTGGGGCGATTATGTGACACCCTCGACATTTTTCCAATATCTAAGGTTTCTGAGCTATCTGATACGAACATAGGAAACTATATTCTATTTTATAATATAGGTGCTTATTCTTTGGTTTTTAACATGCCATTTCATTGTCAAACGAAACCACCTGTCTTAATGAAAACAATTGATGATGATTTTAAATTAATTAGAAAAGGTACTACCTATGAAGAATTATTTATTGAAGAAGGTGGTTTATTGTCCTAATGTTTTTTCTATGATCTTTGGATTATTCTGGTAGTGTGGATATAATGCAATATTCTAGACTACATATTTTTGTTAGTGGAAAAGTACAAGGTGTATATTTTAGACAAAATACATCATATAAAGCACAAGAATTGAATATTATGGGTTGGGTTAGAAATTTAAGGGATGGGCGAGTCGAATCTGTTTTAGAAGGTGAACGTGAAAATATAAATAAATTGTTAGATTGGTGTAATGATGGCCCTAAAAATGCAATAGTAACTGATATTGAAATTATAAATGAACCTTATAGAAAAGAATTTTCAGATTTTCAGATTTTAACTACTGTCTAATTCACAATTAAGATATTGTTACTAAAGTATTATAAAATAAAACATAATCATAATCTGATAAGTATGTTATTTTTATATAAATATTCCTTAACTTCACTTAGACTTGCCTTTTTAAAATGAAATAACGATGCTGCCAAAGCCGCATCGACTTGCGTTTTTTCGAATACCTTTAGTATATCTTTTTTTGATCCACACCCTCCTGATGCAATTACAGGGATATTTATCCTATTACAGATAGCATTGAGTAATTCAATATCATAACCATTTTCAGTACCGTCTGTATCGATACTAGTTAAAAGTATCTCGCCAGCTCCAAGTCTCTCTACTTTTTTTGCCCATTCTATTGCGTCAATTAATGTTGATTTTTTGCCACCATATGTTTTTATTTCAAACCAGTATTTTTTTCCATCTTTGGAAAAAATATTTTTACCCCCTTTGCCATAATTTCTACTAACATCCAATGCAACAACTATGCATTGCCTACCAAAAATAGACATCAATTCTTGAATTAAACCTGGATTTATTACTGCTGCTGTATTTATTGATACTCGATCTGCACCACTTAAAAGAATGTTTCTAGCGTCTTCCAATTTTTTTATTCCTCCACCAACTGTAAAAGGAATGTTTATTACGCTTGCCACTTTTTTAACAATGTTTTTCATAATTTCTCTATGTTCCTCTGCCGCAGTAATGTCTAAAAACACTAACTCATCAGCCCCTTCCTCGCTATATCTTTTTGCTAAGATAACTGGGTTTCCTGCATCTTTTAGTTCTTTAAAATTTATACCCTTTACAACTCTACCTTTATTAACATCCAAACAGGGGATTATTCTTTTTGCAACAGGCACGATTAAATCACTTTTTGCACTTGATTTATTGTTATTTTTTTGTCATATAATGCTTTTCCGAGTATTACCGCATAACAATTAGTATTTCTTAATCTTATTATATCTGTGATATCGCTTATTCCACCACTACATATTATATTTATATTCTTAAAGATGCTATTTATTTTTACAATTGTATTTATATCTGGACCCTCTAAAGTACCGTCTTTGTTAATATTTGTTAATAAGAAATTATTAATACCTACTTCTTGATATAATTTAATTGCTTCAAAAAGTTTCATGCCTGAGAATTCTTTCCATCCTGATATCATTATATCTTCGTTATAATGATCAACTGCGATTATTATACGACAAAGTTTTTTTCTGGTCATTTTTTTTATAATCTCTGGTTCTTTAAATGCCATTGTTCCTAATACTACATTGATAAATTTCTTTTTCTCTAGGAATTTATTTACTGTATTTATTGTTCTTATCCCTCCTGCAATTTGGATAGGAATATTCACTGCCTCAATAATCTTTAAAATTAAGTCCGTATTGTTTTTTCCGGTATTTAAAGCAGCGTCAAGATCAACTAGATGTAGTCCATCTGCTCCCTCTGATTCCCATTTTTTTGCAGTTTCGATAGGATCATTGCTATAAACAGTTTTGTCTTCTAACTTACCTTTGACTAATCTCACTACTTGATTATCAATTAAGTCAATCGCAGCAATACTTTTCATTTTGATTGGGTGCAAATTTTGATAAAGTTTTTCATCATTCTTTCGCCAATTTCGCTTGATTTTTCTGGATGAAATTGAGTACAAAAAATATTGTTTTTTTCAATACATGCGGGAATTGATATTCCGTAATTTGATCTTGCTGTTATTATGTTTGTTTCTTCAGGGACTGTATAATATGAATGCACAAAGTAAACCCATGAATTATTTGGTATTCCTTCAAACAGTTTACTTTTTTCCTTGACTATTTCTAAATTATTCCACCCAATGTGAGGTATTTTTATCAGAGATTTTGGTAGTGATACAACCTCTCCTTTAATAATTTTCAGACCTTCAAGATTTCCTTCTTCGCTTTTTTCAAATAACATTTCCATGCCCAAACATATTCCCAATATTGGAATGTTTTTTTCTATATAATTTAAAAACTTTTTTTTACATTTGTTTACTGATAATAATGCAGGATCAAAATTTCCAACACCTGGTAGAACTAATCCATCAAAATTCTCCATTACATCGTTAAAGTCATCTATTATCAAGACATTTGCGCCATTTCTTTTTAGTGATGATTCCAAACTAAAGATGTTGCCAGCACCATAGTCAAATATGGCTATTCTAATCATATCTTTTTACATCATTCCTTTGGTAGAAGGTTTTTCTTCATTATTGGGGTTTATTTTCATAGCTATTTTTAATGCTATTGCAAAAGCTTTCATGGTAGCTTCGATTTTATGATGATCGTTTATCCCATATTCTACGACAATATGGACACAACAATTTAAATTTGATACAAATGATTGAAAAAAATGGATTATATCTTCCTTTGAAATGTTTTCAATTAATTCTCTTTCTAATTTTAAGTCTAGGTGAAAATATGGTCTTTTTATTAGATCTACTGCAACTTTTGAAATAGATTCGTCCATTGGAATTAACGAATAGCCAAATCGAGATATCTTTTTTCTTTCTCCAAGTGCTTTATCTATTGTTTGACCTAAAACAATTCCAATATCTTCAATTAAGTGATGGTTTATTCGGTCTTCACTATTAGACACCAAATTAATGTCGATTTCACTGTATCTTGCAAAGGAATTTATAATGTGATCTAAAAATGGGGTATTTGTTATTATATTTGATTTTCCTGATCCATCTAGGTTAACCTCTACTTTTATTGATGCCTCTGTTGTTCTCCTTTCAAGATGGGCTATACGTTCTTGACCCTCCATAACCAATACTAGGTTTTATTTTTTTTGTATTATTTAATGTATTTGGTATATCGTTTACATTTTCAACAATAATGTCTGCCCTTTTTAACTCAAACAACCTCTTTAAATCTTTTGATGAATTTGCATTTGTTCCATATACCCCACAAAAAATAATTTTGGCTCTATTGTTTTCATCTCTAAATCTTTCAACCATTAGAAAGTCTTCTATGGAGTCGCCAACATAAATAGCATTTTTTAATTTTAATTGATTAAAAACTTTGTGTATTGCATACGTACTAGGTTTTGCGTATTCTCTTTTTTCATCTTCTAAAAAAATACATGCATCTTTTATAAAATAATTTAAAAGGTTATTTAAAGTAAAATATGATGCTACCCTGCTTCTGCCAGAAATCAAAATTAGTTTTCCATTGAATTCTTTTGAAAGGTCTTGTATTGTTTTTTCCTTAATTATTATTTTATCATTGTTTATTAATGGTTTGCCAAAATAATATTTTGAATTTTTTTTAAATTGCTCCATATAAAGGTCTTTTCCATAGAAAATTTCGTTAAAAACTGTTGAAACTATGTTACCATCTTTAGGATATTCTAATTTATTTTTGATATCGCCGATTTCCCCTAATTTCTCTAATTCATTTTCAACAGAAAGTATTCCTTTATCATCTATTTTTTCTAATAAATTTAAAAAAAAATTAAGGATCTCAGATCTATTGCATTTATTCATTTTTTTGCAATAAACAATTGTTAGAATAATTGAATATGTAGTATCAATATCATTATTGAATCCGCCAGTATGCCTAAATTTGGAAATTAGTTTCTCTATTGGAATGTGGGTTAAATTCATCTTAATTTTAAAAATAAAATCCAAAATGCACTGAGTTGTTTTTATTATTGTTTGATTATAGGAATTAATTACATCAATTAATACTCCATCTATGTCAAAAATTATTGCATCATATTCATTATAATTGATACTTTCTTTATTCTGCAATATATAAATAGTTAATAAAAACCATTATTAATTTAATGGACTTTTGTTTAAAAGGAAAAGACTTATTGAAATAAGGGGTATATTATTATAGTATAATACATAATATAAGTTATATATTACTTTCTTCTATAATATACATATGAAATATCGCAATAGGCCTGAGATAATATCCAATATATTATATGCAGCTAATGGAAGTGCATCTAAAACAAAAATTATGTATAAAGCATTTTTGTCTTATGCTCAAATTAAAGAATATTTGCCTATGCTTTTAGAGAACAATTTGCTAGAATTAGAAGAAGGTGGAAAGTATAGGACTACCGAAAAAGGTATCAGGTTTTTAAAGATGAATGAAGAAATTCAAGAATTAATAGAATCAAAAACACTTCCTGAAGAACTCAACCACTAATTTTCTTTATCTATAGTTTCAAATAAACAATAATGTAGTTTTTTTATATGGGATATAAGTTATTATGCTTGTTTGATATTCTTATATATCTGTATAAAAAACAATATATTATTTTAGACTTTTATATTATTCGAACATATCTGTGATATTACCTCAAACTCTATCCGTATTATTTTTTATTTTTTTTATATCTGCCTATAACTGTATTCTATTACAATCAGTTAATGGAACAATTAATTTATCGTCTGCCAATCTTTCAGAAGTTTCTACAAATTTATTAAATTTGGGTAACATTTCAAACTCTACCTTGCCACTGAAATCTGATAACTTTGTTGTTAATGTAGGCCAAGGCAATTCTTCTGTTTCCTTTAATCAATATTATCCCTCAAGTGTTGAAATTATCAAGGGTGATAGCATCACATGGCATAATGGATTAGATGTGCCACTTCCTCATACCGTTACATTTATGGCAGGACTTGACAATATAGAAAAAATCGGTACTCCTTTTTATGTACAGAATAATACAACATTTGTACCAGTGATAAATAACCTTGGTGAGCCATTGGAAAAAACAACCAAAAATGGCACAAAGATAGTAATGCTGTTAAATTCTCGAGCTTTGAACCCTACAATTATTACAAACGATAAAAAGGTATTGAATTTAGAAATGGATCCCACATATGTTTTTCAGGGTGATGAAAAATTTGTTAATTCGGGACCTTTACTTTCATTGGATAAACGACAAAATTTTGATTATTCTTTCAGTAATTTTTTTACATTGGTTTTCAATAAACCCGGTCTTTACGAATATAGCTGTTTGTTTCATCCTTGGATGGTCGGAAAAGTACTGGTAAAACCAAATTAAAATATCTAAATATATATTTTATTGCATTATTATATTTCTGTGATTGAAAAAGGGGCCTACAACGGATTTAAATTCTAATGGTGAAAAAGAAGATCACATTAGTAAGTCTCAACAATTATTAAATAAATATAATGTTAAAATTGGTGATAATGTTAAATTACTTTCAAATAAAGGAGAATACACTGGCATAATAATGCCCAGATATGAGTCCTTTAACGATAATTATATTGTAATTAAGCTAAATAGTGGTTATAATGTCGGTATTTTAACAGAAAATATTATAAATATTACAAGTGAAAAATTATCCGATACTTCTGACAATACCTCATTGAACCTGATTTCTAAAACAGATGATCCTCATAACAATTTTTTATTAACAAAAGAAATAGCACATAATAGCGATAAACCCGTATTTCCTTCCTCATTACCAAAAATTTTGCTTCTTAGTACCGGTGGAACTATAGCGAGTAAAGTTGATTACAGAACTGGTGGAGTAACCTCGATTTTAAATGCATCTGAGCTTTATTCAATTTTCCCGGAAATTTCTAAGTATGCCTCGATTTACCCTGAATTTATATTTAATGAATACAGTGAAAATATTCATACTGCTCATTGGTCTCTAATATCCGAAAGAATCTCTTATGCAGTTTTACATGAACAATTTGATGGAATTATTGTATCACATGGAACAGATACAATACACTACACATCATCTGCAATGAGCTTTGCATTACAAAATATGCCTATTCCTGTTGTTTTAGTAGGGTCCCAACGATCCTCCGACCGACCTTCCTCGGATGCATTTACTAATTTATTAGGTGCAATAAAATTTATTACAAAAACAAATTACGCGGGTATTTTTGTATGCATGCATCATACGTCCTCAGATGAAATCATTGCATGTTATGTGGGGACTAGGGTACGAAAAAATCATACTAGTAAACGTAATGCTTTCCAATCGTTAGATTATGTTCCTTTTGCATTAATATATGATTCTGATATTGTGTGTAATACAAACTTGGAAAGAATAAATACACGTAATAATATTGCAAAAAATCTTGTTTCAAAGACGTCCTTTGATGACAGGGTGTTTTTATTGAAATTCTATCCGGGTTTTGATCCCTCTTTTCTTGAATACTTTTCAAATTTTAAATATAAAGTGATTATATTAGAGGGCACAGGGCTTGGACATATTAATAAAAACTGTTTCCCTTACCTTGAAAAATTGATAGATTCTGGTATTATTATATTTATGACTTCTCAGTGTATTTATGGAAGGGTGCAAATGACTGTTTATGATACTGGCAGAGATCTTTTAGATTTAGGTGTTATACCGTTATCTGATATGAGTTCTGAGACTGCACTAGTCAAAGCTATGTGGGCACTAAGTAACAGTTCAAATATGAAAGAGCTTGTTGAAATCATGAAGATCAATTTGTCAAACGAAATCTCTAATACTTCTCCCCTTATATCTTGATAAATATGGAGTGATTTTAATGAAATTTGATTTTGATGATTTAAAGGTAAAAGTTGGATTCGAAATACATCAGCAACTGGATGCAAAATCTAAACTTTTTTGCAATTGTAAATGTGTAGAAGCTAACGGCAGTTATGATAATAATTTTATACGTATCCTAAGACCTACTAAAAGCGAGCTAGGTAATTTTGATAGAGCTGCTATATTTGAACATACCAAGATGAGTACTATAAAGTATTATTCTAAAGTTGGGTTAAGTTGTTTAGTGGAAGCTGACGAGGAGCCACCTCATGATATAAACAGAGATGCACTAGAAACTGTTTTATTATTTTCACTTGCCCTAAACTCAAACATAGCTGATGAAATTCATGTTATGAGAAAGCTTGTAATTGATGGATCAAACACAAGCGGATTCCAAAGGACTATGCTTGTCTCTACTGGTGGTTACCTAAAAGTTGATGGTTTTAAAAAAATAGGCGTTCAAAGTATATGTTTAGAAGAGGATGCTGCAAAATTGTTGCCACATTCCAAGTTATATAAAGAATATGGATTAGATAGACTGGGAATTCCATTGGTTGAAATTGCCCTGGAGCCTATATCTGGAAAACCCAATGAAATCGTAAATGTAGCTTTAACACTTGGTAGGTTATTACGTAGTAGTAAACGTGTTTCAAGAGGACTTGGCACCATAAGGCAGGATGTAAATATCTCGGTTAATGGTGGGCAAGTTGTTGAAGTTAAAGGTGTTCAACAACTGTCTCAGCTGGTTAAAGTTTTAGATTATGAAACAAAACGACAATATGGCATGATAAAAATTTCCGAGGAATTTGAAAAAAGAAATATTGATGACGATTTTATAGGCGATAAAATTCAAGATATCACCTTCTTGTTTAAAGATTCATCTTCAACTATATTGAAAAAAATTTTAAAAGATGCCAATTCAATTTTATTATCAATTAGACTTAGAGGTTTGAATGGTTTAATTGGCTATGAACCCATTAGTGATATTCGTCTAGGCAAAGAGCTAGGCGAATTTGTTAGATTCTTTGGTTTGGGTGGTATTTTTCATTCTGATGAATTACCAAATTATGGAATTACTGTTAAAGATGTTGATAGTGTCAAAGAACTTCTTGGTCTTTCTGATAGTGATGCTTTTTTAATTATTGGGGGAAACGAAAAAAAGGTAAATATTGTACTTGAGCCATTAATCCGCCGAATATGTGAGTTTAGACATGGTGTAATTGCAGAAACACGAGCCGCAACAATGGATGGTTCTACCATTTTTTCTCGACCTAGGCCCGGTTCGTCTAGAATGTACCCTGAAACTGATATTTTGCCTATATCCATAGAGTCAGTTTTACTTGATAATCTAAAACAAAAAATTCCTTTACCTTGGAATGACCTAATCAGGCAAATAATGGAAAAATATGGATTAAATAATAAGTTATCTGAACACATCTTTGATTCTCAATACTATGATGTCTTTGAAAAAATTGTTTCAACTTCAAAAAATGTCACACCAACTTTTGTTGCTTCTAAACTTACTGAAGATATAGTTAGTCTTTCAAGAAATAATCTTGATAAATCATTACTTACAGATGATATGCTAATTGAAGTTTTTGATAAACTTGAAAAAGGATTTATAGCTAAAGAATCTGTGACCTTGATTTTTGAAAAAATCATGAAAAAGGAATCTAAGACTGTAAAAGAGGCAATGAGTTCATTGAATTTAATTGAAATAAATGATGATGAATTACATAAAATATTGGATAAAATATTAAATGATAATACCCTTGTTATTAAAGAAAAAGGTGCTAATTCAATTGGTGCACTTATGGGTAAAAGCATGATTACGTTGAGAGGAAAAGTTGATGGATCTAAAATCAATGAATATTTAAAAAAGAAAATAGAATACTTTATTGATGATGAACTCTCCAACTGATATGACCCGTAAGCCTAAATCAATACATTGCCATTATAGAGACTCTTTCGTCATTAATTCTGATAATTTGAAATTCTTTTTAATAAACAATTCAGTATCCTGTTCAGAGTCGGATAATATCGTTAATATGTTGTCTCAATACTACAATCAAAAAGTTAATATCATTTTGGAAGCTTGTAATGATGATAAATGGACAAACTTGGAATCATTTTCATCACCTTTGGTATTGTTTATTTGCTGCATTGATAAAATTGTTAACAATAAAGAAATAATCTTATCTCAAAAATCTAATTATATATTACAATCCTTTTTGAGATCTTTAGAACCCTGGATGATTTGGTAAATAAATTTTGTAAGTTAACTGCTTCAATAGCCTTTAGAGTCTATAAGTAGACTAAATTAAAAAAAGATTTTAGTGTGCATGGGGTGGAGGTGCACTTCCTTTTGATAATGATTCATTATACGTTCCTTCGGCTTTTTCATGATATTCTAAATTAGATTGATCAACTTTAATGGCTTGTGGTGGGCAAACCGATACACATGCCATACACCAGATACAATCATGTTCTCTGATTGGATCTGCTTTGTCAGTATAATCTTTTCTCTCTTCTTTTACTGATGCACCTTCGCCTGCAAACTCCTGATTTATTGCTTCTTTAGCAGGAACGTCATGTTCTGTCCTATACCATTGAAAAACCTGTACAGGACAAGCTTCTATACAAGCTCCATCTGCTACACAAGAATCCCAGTCTACTGCAACCATAGTTCCACTAACGCCTATCGGCTCAATATTTTCTCCTTTAGCCTGAAAAGCCTCTTTAACCTCTGCATTCTCAGCAGCTTCGCCCAGTTTGCCTGGTCCCCAGAGATAGTGAAAATGTTCACCATCGGAGTGTTTTATTTGCCCGATTACTTGATGATTCTTTGGAAAATCTGGATCTATTGGCATATTTTTTCTACAGGTATTTGATTTTATATATTATATAAATCATGTGTAGCAAAATCATAATTGATTTTATTTATTTTATTTGCATGGTTTAATAAATAATTAAAAATAAATCTTAAATGACATTAGTTACTTTTATTAGTTCAAATAAACCAAACAATGATTCTTAAACTTAATTCACTTAAAGTTGTAATCGGTGCATAAAATAAAATAAGGCATTTTTAATTGATTTTATTTATTTCTGCTTACTAATTGTATGTGTTCATATGCTGACATTTCATTATCAAATGCATATTGCACCTTTTGAAACCCTTTTCTAAATTCTATTACATCTTGCAAAATTTTGCTAATTTCTTGCTTATCAATAACTATTTTTTTAATGAATGTTGCTATCTCATGCATCTCGTTCTCCTTCATACCTAGCCTTGTTACTTCAGGGACACCAATCCTTATGCCGCTAGGATGTAGGTAGTTTCGACCTTCTTTTATGTCACCTGGAAGCAATTGTCTATTTAAAATAATGTTGCACCTTTCAAGGTCTTTCTCAATGTTTCCGCCGTCACCGTATTTTGAAATATCTACTGCTAGTTGGTGTGATTCTGTATATCCTCTTTTCTCTCCTAACACATTAAATCCATAATTTGCTAAAGAATAGGCAAGCATCTTTGCATTCTTGATTACCTGTTTTGCATATTCTTCTCCAAACTCTATTATTTCTGCCAAAGCAATAGCTTTCCCGGCAACATGGTGTAAATGATGACTACTCGTGTTACCTGGAAATATGGCCTTTTTAATCGATTCACCATGTTTCTCAAGTGAAACTATTATACCCCCTTGTGGACCCCATAACGTTTTATGAGAACTCATGGTCATAGAATCAGCACCTTCTCTGAGTGGATCTTGGAATTGGTTTCCTGCGATTAATCCAGCCACATGTGCCCCATCATAATTAACATAAATACCATGGCTGTGTAAAAAATCTGATAATTCTTTTACTGGATGGGGAAATAGAAACAGGCTTCCTCCAAACATTGCAATTTTAGGTTTTTTTCCTTCATTTGCCATTGTTTCAATTTTTTTTTTGGTCATGTCTGTATCTATGGTCATTTCTTCTTTGGAAAATGGAAAATGCTCTATTATTAGGCCATGTACCAATCCTGCTGTTCCTGAATGTTCTTTTTTCCCGTGAGAAATGTGGCCGCCGCTCGGGATGGATGATGCTATCATATAATCGCCCGGATTTGAAAATGCTGAATATATTGCTAAATTTGCAACAACACCGGATGTTGCTCTACAATCAGCAAATTCTGACCTAAAAACTTTTCTTGCTAAATCGTTACAGATGTTTTCTACTTGATCAATATATGTACATCCTGCATAAACTCTTTCACCTGGCCATCCCTCTGCATATCTATTTCCAAAATCCGAAACAATCGCTTCTCTCACTGCAGGACTTGGTATGTTTTCACTTGCTATTAATGGAATAGAATTATTAAACCAATTGTGATGTTCTTTTATTAGCTTTAAAATATTATTGTATAATTCTTTTGCTTCCAATATACATTTGTTAAAATTATAACTATTTTAAAATATCGTAATAAATTTTGATATTAGATCATTTATTGATACCATTCTATACTGTTTTATCTTATCTTTATGACAATAATTTTATACTACATGTATTTTATCTACATTTGCAGAAGGTTAGTCAGATGGAAGGATATTGTGTTAAATGTAAAGCAAAAAGAGAAATGAAAGATGAAAAACAAGTTACTATGAAGAACGGAAGACCTGCTACTCAAGGCACATGTAGTGTGTGCAGTACAAAAATGTTTAAAATAGGGGGAATTAAAAAGGAAGCAAAGTAAATAATAGTTTACTTGTAATTAAAAGTATAAAATAATTATATTTTGAAATTACCTCTATTAAATTGTTAAAGCTTCGGCATGAGAATTTTTTGTAAAAATCATTATTCTTCCAATATGTATATGTATGCAATAACCTTTTGGATCAAATTTATTTTTAATAGTGTTAATAGTGTTTACTCTATTTATCCTAAAAGAAATGCGATAATGCAATATCACCTTAACTGGAGGATGTATCTAATTTAATTAATTTTATAGTCTGTAATAGTTTAATTATGTTTTAATTAATATTGTGTTATTCTTTATCCTTTATTGTGATAGAACCGTCCGAGCCATATGAGAGACCCAGTTGGGATGATTATTTCATGATTCAGGCTATCTTGGCAAAATTAAGGTCCAATTGTTTATCTAGGCAGATAGGTGCTGTATTGGTAAAAAATAATAGACAAATATCTACGGGTTATAATGGTACTCCTACAGGTATCATTAATTGTTTTGAAGGCGGGTGCAAAAGATGCTTAGAAAGAATTAAAGGTGCAATAAAATCCGGAGAATTTCTTGAGAGATGTATTTGTGTTCATGCAGAGGCAAATGCCATAATGCAGTGTGTTATGTTTGGTAATGCTGGTAGTACTCATAATGCTACTCTGTATTCTACATTATCTCCATGCATAGAATGCAGTAAAATGGCTATTACTGTTGGAATAGGAAGGATTGTTGTTCTGTCTACATATGCTGAAGATGGTACTGACATCTTAAAACAAGCTAATATACAGCTTTCTGAAATGGATCCATCTAAATTGCAATACTGGTTAATGAAACTTTGTAACTAATCCACATGCATGAAAATTTTACTTGAATAAACTAAACAAAATGAGCAAACACAAATTAAAAAAATAGGTTTATGGAATGGATCTGCTGTAGAGTTTTCCTTCCAGTGCTAGTTTGTACATTTCTGCCACATAGGGGTTCCTTGCCGGTGTTTCTGCACCCAGTTCCAC
>JACDHC010000029.1 GCA_013821245.1 Candidatus Nitrosopumilus sp. | reverse complement strand
GCCTTAATACATGAGGGGTGAACGCGTTGGCCCAAAACTTCGCCAATCTATGGATGGCAACAATAACCAATGAAAAGATGTCTGCATGGATGTCTTTTTATTGTAGTTTCTATTTGCCTGAAAAAAGGCTCTGCAATTAACTGATTTTTGCATGTTCCCTGAACTAATAGAAAATGCCGTATTATTGCAGGCCTTTAAAATGTTAAAGATGCCTTTTGTATATGGCAGATAGACATAAAGGCTAAAACATTGTAAGGTATTGACATACGGAGGTTTTGTAGCAGTTATTGACAATATCAAAAGCCACCCCCAATAACCAACCAAATTATGTATTTGCAGCCAACTTAAAGGATGTTGAATCTGCAGTGAATCGTTGTTTGGCCGTCCAAATCGAAAATCATGCCATCGTGCTTTTTTATCATGATTCCAAAGTGTATGCCATAGATAACAGGTGTCCTCACATGGGATTTCCTCTAAACCGTGGCACTGTTAAGGATGGTGTTCTTACATGTCATTGGCACCATGCCCGCTTTGATATATTGGGTGGGGGAACATTTGACCCGTGGGCTGGCGATGTTCCTTCATTTCCCGTAAAGATTCAAAATGGGCACAACGAAGCAGAGGCGGAAGTTTGGTTGGATATATCGCAATCCTCCATAGACCAAAAATTGTATTGTCGGCCGCTGTTGCAAAACGGACTAAAGCAAAACATCCCATTGATGATTGCCAAATATGTTGTTGCAATGGCAAATGGTGTTAAAGATGAGGCTAGTAACGAACCAAAAAAAGGATATTCGGCTGATTTGATAAAAGCGTTTAAAGAGGGCCTTGAGTTTGGCACCCGTTTCAATAGATCAGGATGGGGTCAGGGACTAACAATACACACATGCATGATGAATATTGTGCCTTATCTTAATACGGAAGACAACATAGCAAACGCCCTATACCATGGTCTTTCTGCTGTTGCGCAGGATTGTGCTAATGCGCCACCACGGTTTGATATTCCACCCCTTCCGCAACCATGGCCTGAATTGCCTGTACTAAAACGATGGTTCAGGCAGTTTGTTGAATCACGTGATGCTCGTGCCGCAGAGAGGTGTATTGTTACAGCAGTAAGGCTTGGTGCGAGCAGCAATGAATTGGCCGATATGCTTTTTGCGGCAGCCACAGATCACCACTTCCTTGACACAGGCCATACAATTGACTTTACAAACAAAGCATTAGAGGCACTAGATATTGTTGGGTGGGATAATGAGGATGGAATTGTGGAGTCTGTACTGAGTAGCCTTATTCTGGGCTATACCAAAGCCGAAAGAATGGAGGAGTCCAATGCATGGCGCCACCCAATTGATTTGATTGCCATTCTCGAAGATGCATATGACAAAATTCCGTCTGTATTGGAAAAAGCCGGAGGAAATAAGCGAAAAAGATGGGATTATGTTAGTAGGGATAAACTGGTTGCATGGCTGCTTGGTGATAATCCACCACAATCAATTACCAATGAATTATTGAATGCCTTAAGTCAAGGCGCAAGCGAGGTGGAATTGTCTGGTGCTGTATCTTATGCGGCCTCTTTACGTATTGCGCAATTTCATACACGCAATGAATTTGGTGATTGGGATGCGGTGTTACATACATTTACCTTTGCCAATGCGATAGGCCAGGGATTAAGAAGGCTGGCAACACCCGATCTTTTGAGGGGTGTATTTGACGCTGCAATGAGAATATACCTTAACCGCTTTCTTAATATCCCCCCCGCGCAGATTCCAAAACCAAAGATAGGCCCCTCCGTTAATGAAAAAGGCAGTAGCGATAATCAAGATGCCGGTGACGAGAATGCCCAAAACCATTATATGAAAAGGATGCTTTTAAACGAGTTTCCTTCTGTCTTAGATAGGCAACAACAGGTAAACCAGGCAGGACAATTAGCGGCAGATTATCTTTACAGTGGTGGCAATCTGGACTTGCTTTTGGCTACCATGGGAAGTCTTTTGCTCCGAGAAGACCGTAACTTTCACTCTATCCAAATGATTGAGGGTGCATTTAAACAACTGGCTCGTTACAATCCTGTTGAATATGGTGACCTGAACTATGTGGTGGATGCAGAGTTTGTCAATATTTTGGTAGCGGCGTTCCGTTATTTAGCTGCTCATTCCCCCACAATGCGCTCGCAGGGTAGGACTTTTCAGATAGGCAATCAACTTTATCACGGAAAACATCTGTTTGAAGAATAAATCCATGTATGACGGGCTAAGGGTTATTTTCTTTAGGTATTAAGGATACAAGAAGGCAGAATATGATACTTATAACATTTAAATCCATATCAAACACAAGTTTAACTTTCATGATTTAGTATGGATGGATAAAACCTTGCAGCAACATGACTTTGATTTGGATGTTGAGAATACTGCAAAAGGTGATAACCTTATTTTTTGCTCTTTATTGCAATACTTATCTTTAAATTCCCTCAAAGGTAAGAATGATATTTCTAAAGATGAAAATATGGATTTTTTTAATTAAATCAGTAACAACTTGAAATTAACATGGGTTCCATGGTGAAATCTTTAAAAACACCCTTCATAATAAAATTATATGAATAAATTATCAAATACCGTTGAAATATTGACAACAGGATTGGATATTTTTTACTGAATATGATGTGTATTGATTCAATCTGACATTCAGAAAGCAGGTGAGCTTGCTGAACAGCTTGACGTTAAACTTCGAAATTCTAATGGTAACCTTAGTGTAATCTACTACAAACTTGAGGAAATCCTCATAAATTACAGAAAGACAGGTGGGGATTTAGAATTAGTTATGCCGAGCATATATGAGGTAGATTATGAATTTAATAGAACATTACCTGATGGCAGATCAATTTGGATTGCATATGCGGACGTATTACACGATGATCTATGCAGTCAAAATGGAGCGCTCCACAAAAAGGTTGAAATGGAAAATGGCGCAACAGGAATATCCATCATATCATATATAATGGAACAATTGAGACTTCCACCAAGTTCTGCAATGATTGTTGCACCAGTAGCCGGTAGTATATTGGGGCTTGGGGTTAAAGCATTTTGCAAACATGGTATTGATTGTGGGTGTAACTAATTGTATTTGACTTTTTTTTTGAATTCATATTGAAACAATTGTTTGCATATTCAATTATGATATGGAATTTACCCGTAATAAGGTCATTATGTTGAAAAGGAAAAGGTGAGTACATGATTAACATTTCGTTTTGCGATATGTCGTAATAAGGTCATTATGTTGAAAAGGAAAAGGTGAGAGCCTTTTGAATGATAATTTGTCCCGTTGTAACAATTGAGATGAAAAATGTTTCTAGCGTGATAGCGCCTCTTTAAGCACATGCGACGCCAGATCTATTGCTCCTCTTGCAGCGGGTGTATCTGTAATTGCATTTAGCATCACAAAGTCATGGATAGTGCCAAGAAAACGAATTGCAGTGGTGGGAACTTTTGCCTGCATCAGCTTATGCGCATATGCTTCGCCCTCGTCCCTTAGAACATCATTCTCTCCTACTATGATAAGTGCTGGTGGCATTCCAGTAAGTTGTTCAGCTGATGCCTGCAATGGAGACACGGTTGGCTCTTTAATGTTTGTGTCATTTGAAAGATAGTTGGACCAAAACCATTTCATGGCCTCACGTGTAAGAAAATAGCCCTCTTGGTATTTCATATACGACGAGGTATTAAAATTGGCATCTGTGACTGGATAAAAAAGCAACTGAAGATCAATAGCGGGTCCCCCACGTTCTTTGCAGAGAAGCGCAACTGATGTTGCCATGTTTCCACCTACACTATCACCTGCTACTGCCAACCGGGATGAGTTTAAATTGAGTGTTCGGCCGTTTTCTGCAATCCATTTTGTAGCTGCATATGCTTCTTCTAAAGCGATGGGGTATTTTGCCTCAGGTGAGCGAGTATAGTTAACAAACACAACGGCAGCTTGCGAACCATTGGCGAGTTCCCTTAATAATCGCTCGTGTGTGTCAAGACCACCCAGGATCCATCCACCACCGTGATAATACATTACAACAGGAAGAGTTTCATTGCTGGTGCTTTCATGGGGTCGGACTATTTGTATCAACATTTTGCCCTTGGGGCCAACCGGGATTGTGTGGTTATCTATTTGTGCGGGAAGCTTTAGCGACTCAGTATTGGATTGTAGGCTAGACAGCACATCTCGAGCATCGGTAGGTGATAAAGCATAAAGTGGAGGCCCTGCATCATTTTGTAGACTTTCTAAAAACAGCCGGGTGTTCTGTTCTACTGTTGAATAATTGTATTTATCCACAACAAGGCCTCCGGATTCGTATTATTTAGAAATAGCGGAATACTTATGCTAAATATTGTTGCTATAGATGCTGCAATCGATGATAAAAAAACAATTCAAATTTTATCTTCTTCATGATTACCTCAAATTATGGGCTTATTTTGTGATATTTGCTGCCAATTCTTAAAGACGTGTGGAAAAATGCAAGTGTTAACATCAAACGTTTCAAAAAACAACCATAAAATTGTGTGACGATATATAATATGTGTGTGTATCCTTCCTTTGAGGTCCAATCCTGTTTATTTGAAATACTTTTAAAATGCTTTGACAAATGCACAAGTCAATACCTTTAAAGCCATTGTTTATAATATAATGACTTTAACGAATAAAGAAACTTGAATTACAAATGGATAGCATTAAGCAATACTACAATCGGTACATTAATGGCGTCGCTTGATAGAAATATCATTATTATAGCGTTACCCTCTATAGCGTCTGAACTCCATACATCTCTTATAACGCTTGTATGGATAGCCATTGGGTATTGGGTGGTAACTGCATCTGTACTTTTAACTTTTGGTAGATTGGCAGATATGTTTGGCAGGGTGAAGCTATACAATTTAGGCTTTGCACTGTTTACAATTGGCTCTACCCTATGCAGTATATCACAGACTGGAGAACAGTTAATAGTGTTTAGGGTTATTCAGGCCTTGGGTGCCGCATTCCTGTTTTCAAACAGTGCCGCAATACTTACAGATGTATTTCCAGAGAACGAAAGAGGAAGGGCTTTGGGGCTAAACCAATTATCCATTGTTGTAGGTTCTGTAATAGGGTTAGCTCTTGGTGGCTTCTTGACATCTTATTTGGGTTGGAGATCCATTTTCTGGATAAACATACCAATAGGTTTATTTGCAACAGCCTGGTCCTATGCTAAATTACGAGAGTTAGGAACAATCAAAAAAGAGAAAATAGATTGGTTAGGAAATGCCACGTTATCTGGAGGGCTGGTTTTTCTTTTAATTGGAATTACCTTTGGCTCTTTTCAAATTATTGATGTGTTTTTTTCCCTCTTTATCATAATGGGTGGCACTGCTCTGCTTACACTGTTTTACATTGTAGAGAAAAAGGTACCGCAGCCTATGTTTGACCTTTCTCTTTTTAAAATAAATCTTTTCACTAGTAGCAACTTGGCTATTTTTCTTAATGCCTTGGCACGAGGCGCTTTTACGTTGGTTATGGTATTTTATCTCCAAGGTCCATCAATGGGTCTTGATCCCTTTCATGCCGGTATATACCTAATTCCGGTTTCCATTGCGTTATCTATATTTGCGCCAGTAAGCGGATGGTTACATGACAAACTAAAATTACAAATATTTACACCAATAGGTTTAATCGTATCTGCGGTTGGTTTTCTGATGCTTACCGGCATTGGTGAGACTACATCGTTTTATGAATCCGTATTACCTCTAGTATTGGTAGGAGCTGGAATGGGAATATTTGCTTCACCTAACAGAGCTACAATAATGAGTTCCGTTCCATCCTACAGGCGAGGGGTAGCCGCGGGTATTAGTACTACGTTGGTTATGACTGGAAGTGCTTTTAGTATTGGGTTGGTGTTCTTGGTATTTTCCCAGACTATGCCATTGGATGCGGCTCAAAGCGTCTTTACGGGATCATTTAATGCATTGGATAATACTGGCATGGAGGTTAACAAATTTATGATATCGATACATTTTATTTTTTTTATATCTGCAATTATTATGGTTATTTCGGTAATTCCGTCTATAACAAGATGGATTACCTAAGGCGGTAAAAATGGTTATGAATATTACCGCTTGCCAAAGTCAAAAGAGGAAAAAGACCTACAGTATTGAGTGATTTGTGTCTTTGCTGAAAGCTCATATAAATATTATTTTAGGGATTATGGTAGCGGTCCTATAAAGATTCATTTGACAGGCGAATACAGTGAAAAAACCGGATTGTTCAAAAAATACCTAAAAAATGAATAAGTTTTTTGTTAAGGTGTTGTAGAATAAAACGTTTTGTTTTATAGCGTATTCAATTTTTTTTACCTGCCAATTACATTTGTGGTGCATATTATGTTTCAAAAAAAGGGTCTATTTTTTGCTCTGCTGAGACTGCGTTTGCATTATTGGCACGGTCTTGTCTATGAGCATGATAAACATGATCCTCTAGTTCATCTTTATTCCGAGCAGTCAATCCGCAAACTGAACAGGTTTTTTGTTTAGGTTCTTCCTTATTTATTTCACGGCGGCTCATAACATAACATCGCAAATATTCTATTTATGACTTTATTTTGCCAACAACTGCCTGTTGCTTTATTTACTGTACCATATTGCCGAATTAGGTTATTAAATGGTCATAACAGCAATAAACAAAGGAATGACATTTAAATGAAAGTTTGAGATACGCGCTGCTAAAAAGGCAAAAACAACCACAGAAAGAGAGCCTGTGCCCGATATAAACTCCACAGATAGGGAAGTCAAAGTTGTATTGGAACTGCTGGGTGTAAAAGAGGAAGATATTGCGATAAACGCCTGTGATGGGAAGTTGGAGGTTTTAACAAATGCTCCTCACAGAAACTATCACAAACTCATTGAATTACCCAAAGAAGCTTTTATTTTGCTTGGTTTTGTTGCAATGCATAAGGTAAAAAAAATTGAAAAGTTATATTTAGCAATCTGGGGATTAACGAAGTAATAGATGATAGGCCGTATAATCATCGGTGTAATCGCATTGATAGTGATATTTGTAATAATTGGTTTTTTGATAAAAATTATTGCTTCCATTCTCATAGGACTTATCGTATTGGCAATTGTTGTTGTTGGAGGGTGGTGGATTTACAAAAAATTTATCAAAAATGGATAGAGATATTGTAATGGCGGTAAGAATTTAATTGTTTCCGTTTTACCTTGTTTCGGTGCCTTTAGGGATGGTACTCTCTCACTTCTCAGACGAAGTGAAAGGTGACGGAACACCGAATGCTAAAACTTTTGTATCACCTATAAAAGAACTGTTGAAATGATGGTGCCATTTAACTAAACGGATTGCTGTGTATATTGCTTTTCGGGAAATAAATTCGTATGGATAAAATTGATATTACTCCCTCATCCCTATTAGATAAACGCATTTTGGTCGCTCACTTTTGCATCGTTAATACTGATTGTGAAACTGCCATGAAACAAAAAAAATTCATTGAATTATGAGGATGTCTTTTATCTCTGTTCGGTGGTAATTTGAAAAAAAATGGTCTTTGCATTATGACTGACTGGTCAGTTAATTTATTTAGTATTTGGTTTAATCACAGGTGTGAAAAAAGAACGAGATCATGGATTTTTAAAATTAAAAATGTGTCCATTGGATTTATCCGTAATTCTGTTAATTGTGGCCGCTGCAGGCTCTATTTTACAAATAGGCGGAACAAGCTGGGATATTACTTCCCATTTATTGCAGTTGCCTGAAACCTTCTTTACACCATCGCATACTCTGCTTTATGCTGGCATAGGTTTGTTGGCCCTATCTTCAGCAATTGCGCTCCGTATATTCTACAAAAACAAGGAAATTCGTAGGCTGTCTTTTACAATTTCCTTTAAAATGCTTATAGTGGGTTCTGTAATTTCATTGGTGGCTGGTCCGTTTGATTATCTTTGGCATGAATTATTTGGAATTGATGGCCTCCTTAGTCCTACTCATCTGACATTAATTACAGGTATGTTAATCAATTCCATTGCAGTTGTGTTAGGGCTTGCAAGAATAGCCATCCATTTGCCATCCATAAATCAAAAGAAAATGGCAAAGGCCGCTTTAGTTCCTGCATTTGCTGCCATGTGGTTCACAATGATATGGTACACCTACGCATTTGCCCTGCCTTTTTCTGATGGTGAACACTTTAACTTTAACCTAAACCCAATAGCCGAATCCGCAATCGCGGTTTTTGCACTGCCCTTAATCAATGCAATGGTATTTGTTACAGCATCTAAAACTCTTGGAAGATATGGAGCAAGTGCCGTTGTGGCAATACTGATTGGACTAGTTACAATAACCAACATTCTCCCCTCAAATCAATTGATGCCTCTCCTGCCAGGTTACTTGGCACTTATTTTAGTTGCGATATTTTCTGATTTGATATTAAATAAATCCATAATGACAAAGCAATTAAAATCAAAGATTCTGGGACTGGAAAAATCCGTATTGCTTGCAGGTGCACTGGTGGGTTCAATATTCTATATACTTGGTTATCCAATGCTTCCAACCACATTTGCAGTTTTTATGGGATATTATGACTTTGACCCTATAGATGATATAGTGCCAATATTTGTAAATACTTTACCCGCGGTATTACCTTTTACAATTATTGTGGGCGCCATCATGGGTATGGTAGGCGGAATAATTTCAGAAAAAAAAATACAATCAAAACCCGATGTAAGATATAGCGGTCCCACTGACTTGGTTTGAGCATTTTCATAACCCATTATAATAAACAAAAATGTCCCCAAAAGTTAGTTCCCAATACAAAACAGAAACCCGAGACCGAATAATCCATTCCGCAGTAATTAATTTTTCTTTAAATGGATTCGATAAAGCGAGAATGGAGGATATTGCTATAGATGCCAATGTGAGTAAAGGTACTTTGTATCTGTATTTTAAAAGTAAAGAGGATTTATTTTATGCAATATGCCAAAATAACATTAAGAAACTAAAAGGACAATTGGATGTATTGTTTACCCATAGCAAGGAGGATCTTTTGTATAATGCAGAAAAGTTTTATGATGGTTTTCAGTATGCGATAAAAGATGATGAACAAAATATATCATTTGAGATAATGGCTGAATGTTCGCGAAATCCGCGATTGAGAAAAGTGATGTATGAGCAAAGAATAAAGATGTTGGAAATAGTTTCTGAATACCTTAACTTACAAATTAAAAAAGGGTTATTTAAAAAAGAAATGGATGTAAATGCCATTGCATATGGACTGATATCACTATATGATGGATTATCCTTAAGCAAAATGATCGGAATAAGCAATGATTTTAACAAAAGAGTATGGACCGAAACAATTAAAGCTATATTTGCAAGCATGGGCAGCAGCAGATAACATAGCCATATGTTTGCTATTGCAATTTACAATAAATAGTTATGGAGGTTCTATTACTATGAAATCTGATTAGCTTATAAAATCATCTCAAGGTTGGGTTTTGGTAATTTGAGTTTAAGTTGGGATTCCCAGCGTTGGTGCTATTTGATGGGGATAAGGCATACTATACTTCCTGATGTACTTATCCTCTTGCTCGCTATATCTGATGAACCATAATTAACTTTATTATACATAATGTTCAATATATTTGTGAAATAGTTGTGGAAACTGACCAGGATATAGAGGAATTAAAAGAAGAACATGAAAAAGAGGAGGAAGAGCAAAGAGAAAAACTGGAACAGGAGGAGGGGCCATGATGGCATCAACAAAATTTAAATTAAAATTTCATTCTCTTTAGATATCATTTACACGTAATACTGTAGAAAATATAAAAATCAAGATAACTACGTGTAGATTATTATTTGGTTTTATTGGTTCCTCAGATTATCGTTTAGTTATCCATACATTACTCTTTGTCCTGAAATAGTTACCTGCTCCCTTTGTTCTTGTTCTGATTTTATAATTTGCTCTAATTGTCTTTTTAAAATTTGTCCTTGTTCTTTTAGTTGTGTTGGATCTATTTTGAGATTCTCATCCTTTATGATGCTGTTATAAGATTCAATCAATAAAGCGGCTCCTTCAGGGTCAGGAATGCCACTAGAAGAGGGAACAAGAATCGCGGCACACGGAATCTGATTTGAAAGGCATGCAGAAAGTAAACCTCCGGCAATTCCTCCTATGAATGTTGTATATTTTTTGAGGGATTCTTCTATCACGCTATTATTAAAATTACTTTGTATATGCCCTTTATTGTCGGAAATTGAAATGTTGTTTTCTTTGCTGTTGCTGTTGTTGTTGTCGTTGTTGTTTGTAATGTTCTTCTCCATTTCGGTACTTTGAAGTATTGTGGTGTGCCTATCCGATCTGGGAATACCTTGTACAGGGATACCGTCTAGAACAAGAACTTCTTGAATGGTATTTTTGATGGCCCAGTCCATAACTGTATCGAGTACCGAATAAATGCCATTTATCATTAGGGGAGCTTCACACACAAGAACACATACGTTTCCTGCTTCGTTTGCATATAACCGAAATGGATGCCTTAACTTGCCATCGATAAATATTACACCTGGGGAAATATACTGTGATTCAACACAGGCAATTTGATGCATATTTAACTTGTCAATTATGTAACTAGTGCTTATCGATCCCACAAGACCAGGACCGGGAAAGCCTGCAATAAGAACTGATTTATTGTTTTGTAATTTATCAAAATCTGATATCGTTCTGATTGTTGTTGTTGAATTTGATATAGAGCTCATTTCTTACCTTTTACCTCTGATGTTCTATTTATAATCAGAATAGTTAATAAGCTTCTTTGTTGTTATCGAAATGAATCAATACGACGATTTCATTTGTGTGGTTATGTCCGCCATTCTTATAATTACTCCATCTAGGTGTTTAGGTTAACCTTCATGCAATACCAATAAAATAGCTTGTTTACTTTATCTATACCAAAGTTGATTGAGGAAATAGTCGTATCTAAAATAAAAAATAGGGTACTATCAATAACTCACCAACAAGATGTTGACGGACTTTTCTGTGGTGCAATCCTAAAAAATGCCTTTCCTGACACTTTAGTTCATCTAACAAACTATGGATATAATAATATGTTGCAGGTGTCAAAGACAATCGAAGATAGTGTATCCAAATCAAAAAAGAAGGGCATAGTAATCATAAGTGACCTGTCTATTTATGACCTCAAGGACGTTGAACCAATAGAGATTGCAGCAGGAAAAGCAAAAGAGTCTGGCTGGCGTTTCTTGTGGTTTGATCATCATTATTGGAATGAAGATATAAGGAAAAAAGTAGAGTCTTTTGCAACTTTGATATTGGCAAAGGATGAGGAACAAAAATGCGCTTCAGAGCTTATTTGCCAGGCTTTAAACATTAAAAGATCTGCGTGCCTGAGGATGGCAAAATTAGCTCATAACGTAGATTTTGGACTAAATGAAATTAAAAATCCTCCACCTTTACCTGAAATTATTAGGTATTACCTTACACTTCCAAATGCCCATAAAAAATTACATTCTATAGTAAAAAAAGCATCAAAAGGGGTTTTTTGGGATGATGAATTGCAAGAAGTTTATGAGCGCAAATATCTTCCTCTAAAGGAGGCTTCCATGGAAAAAGCAATCGGTTCTCTTATGATTCAGAATATGCACAGCTATAAAGTTGCAATTGTTGAATCTCCACAGGTACTGCCCAAAAGTGTAGTTGCAGAGAGAATTTTCGAATTGCAAAAAGATGTGGATTTGGCAATCTTGTTTGCCCCTGATGGAAAATTAAGCATTAGAAGAAAGCCTAATTCCGATATAAAATGTGATCTTATCGCTCTGAGACTGAATGGTGGAGGTCATAGTTATGCTGCCGATGGAATAATAAAACCTTTAATCGATGAAGGGGAAAACACGAAAGTGGGAATAGAAGACGTTATTGAGGAGTTACAAAAAGCTTTGAAAGAATAATTGTTTTGCTATACTGGTTACAATAACATCCCAGTGCCTTTTCTATAACCTTGAGCTGATCAAGAGTTGTAAATAAATTTTAAAATGCGAAAATAGTTTATTTGTTTACCTTACAATCGATTAATTCCTACTACTTTCTGATTGATCTTAGGCAAATTGCAGGTTAGTCAATCGTAAGTTATGTGCTAAACAATTGATGGAAAATGATAAAGAGTCTCTTCGACATTAAAAGACCAAACTTTCAGGTATTGATTATACTTATTTCAATAACAATAATCGGTGTGATGGGAATTCCATTTGGTGATCCGAGGTTTGTCATTTACGCAGTATTCCTCGAACTCATATATGCATCACTGGCAATTCTTATTGCAAAGGGCTATAGGAAACCCATCTATGTTTGTATTTTTCTTGCAATAATAATTATTGTGGGAAATAGTTTTGTTAATGCCCATATCAATAGAATAATGACCTTTTCAAGACCACTTAACACTCTGGTTTTGATATTGGGCGGATACATTTTACAGGGCTTGCTGATATACACAAGTGTAATGGCATTAAGGATAACCAATAGGTCAAAATCTATGCAACAATAGGTTAAACTTGTTATGTGGAACTTATATTGTCAAAACTAATTGTTGTTGTGACACAATAAATAACAATCCTTTAAGATTTTTAACATATGTTATTAAAAAAATACCGTAGTATCTACAGTTAGTTTATTTAGAATATGCGAATTGCAATTTTTTATAACCTGTTTTGATCACAAACAAAAACTACTCTTGTAACTAGCAAAGAACTCTCTTTGTAGTCTTTAATGCTTTATTCATTTATTTATCAAATGCATTATTATTCGCAATAATAGCACAAAATGATATTGATAATAATTAAATTGAATTTGGTATATAATGTTGCTCCTACTATTCTACATAGTGATGACGACTGAGCTGGTCATAGAACCTTACTGATTTTGTGTTTACGAATTCTAATATCCCGTATCTGGATAATTCTCTACCAAATCCACTATTTTTAATTCCCCCAAAAGGAACTCTGGGATCAGATATCACAACATTATTTACCGTCACAATGCCGGCGTGTACTTCTCTTGAATATCTTTCCGCCTTGTCCAAATTTTGGGTCCAAATGCTGGCTCCAAGACCGAACTTGGTGTTATTTGCAACTTCTATTGCTTGGGCTTCATCCTCTACGGTCAATATGGGTGCGACAGGTCCAAATGTTTCTTCTTGCGCTAGTTCCATATTTGGCGTCACGTCGTTGAAAATTGTAGGACTGTAAAAATATCCTTTTATACTACCGTTGATTTTAACGTCGGTTCTGTGACCTCCGGTAAGCAATTGTGCTCCTTCTTTTATTGCTCTTTTGACCATTCCGTCAATACTATCAACTGCAGTGGAGTTTACTAGTGGGCCTAAATCCGTATCGTCTGATAAAGGATCTCCTACTTTGAGTTTTTCAGTCTTTTCTACGAATTTTTCCGTAAACTCTTTTGCAATTTTTTTGACCACGATAAAACGCTTTGAGGCGATGCAACTCTGACCACAGTTGATAAATCTTCCCTTCACTGCTCCAGAGCTTGCTTTCTCTATATCGGCATCCTCACAGACTATGAACGGATCGCTGCCGCCTAACTCTAAAACTGTCTTCTTTAGCTGTGATGCAGCTCTTTGCCCTACTTTGGCACCAACTGGAACGCTCCCTGTAAAAGTTACGGCACTGATATCGTCTGAGTCTATCAAGTATTCCGCCTCTTTTGATGACGCAACAATGGTTTGAAATACATTATCTGGCATTCCTATCTTGCTAAAGATCTTTTCTATTTGGATTCCGCATTGCATCGTTACACTAGCTGGTTTTAGAATAATTGTATTTCCTGCCATCAAAGATGGTGCAGCAAATCTTAAAGCTTGCCAATAAGGAAAATTCCAAGGCATTAGGCTTGCTATCACTCCAAGGGGCTCAAAACTAACAACACTTTTTCTTGCTTCTGTGTTTATGATTTCGTCAGTTAGGAATATTTCCCCATTGTCTGCAAAATATTCTATTGCCCAGGCACATTTTTCTACTTCACTTCTTGCTTCCTTGATAGCTTTTCCCATCTCAATGGAGGCGATTTTTGCCAAATTCTCTTTGTCTTTTCTAAACTCGTTAGCACATGCATATAGAAAATTTTCTCTTTTGTTGTGGTCTTTTTTCCATTCACCAAACGCATCTTTTGCTTTCTTTGTCTTTGTGATTATTTCATCTTTTGATATGGTGGTGTATTCTTGAATCACCTCTTCTGTTGAAGGGTTAATTGTTTTTATAATCAAGGATTTATGATCTCTCTACTATCAATAATTTAACTTCTTTTAATAATGCCGTAATATTTCCCTGTTTTAATCAAATTAGTTTGGAAGAAACGATTGTTTTCAACATTTGCGATTTACTGTAAAATATCAAAATGTTATTCTGTACATTTCATCTGTATTCTTTCTCATCTTTGTGAGGTTTGCTTAACAATTATTTTATACTAGATACTAAACATAATATTGACAAAAGATATTGCGTATTCTCCATGTAGATGATGCAGCTGCAGTGTCATGCATATTGGCAAAATACCAACAGCATATACAAGGGCATAATTCAAAAGTTATCAAGTATGACAGATACGATAAATTTGGATTTTACAAATTCTATAAAGACTATGTAACAATTGCTGCTTCAGATGAACAGTTTCTAAAACACATTATCGAAGACGCAAAATCTGCAGATATAGTTCATATCCACACTAGGGCTGATATGGTTATAAAACTTCGCAATAAATTTGGAAAGTCAAAAAAAATAATTTTACATTATCATGGAACCGACATAAGGGGCTTGAATAAACAAAAACTCCCTCATCGATCACGAGTGTCTGATATTGCCATTAGTTTAATCCTAAAATACAGGAAAATTCGGAATATTTTACTGCTAAAGAAAAGGATACATTACAAAGCGCAAAATTTAGCTAATGCTGTTATTGTATCTACACCTGATCTTCTGAACTATGCTTCTACAAAGAATGATGCCGTTAGGAAACTGTATCTTCCAAACCCGATTGATTTGGATGTTTTCAAACCCGATGCAATAATGTCCTCCACAATTAACGATGACATAAAGAAGAATGCTGTGACTATGGACAATGAGGTAACTGATATACCTTGGGCTTTGGAGTATTTAGAAAAAAATAACATTAATCTTGACATAACAGTACATGATAGGATGAAGCATCCTTTGATGTATCGGGATCTCCCAAACTTTTTAAAACAATATAAGACATATGTGGACATTAGATATGTTAATAAAAAGATTATACCGGCATTAAGCAAAACGGCACTAGAGGCTTTGGCTTGTGGTCTTGACGTATTGGA
>JACDHC010000174.1 GCA_013821245.1 Candidatus Nitrosopumilus sp. | reverse complement strand
TTGCCTACTGCCTTTCTCATCACCATGTTGGCCTGCCAATACACAAACCTTTAGTTTTGGGTTTTTTATGTCACCTACAAACACCACATCCATTCTTCTTTTTTGTGAAGACATGCCAATGATTTTGTATTCTACGAATTCATCTTCAATAGTTTTGGTTAACACTCCTTTATTACCGATATCTATATAGTAAATTTCGTTACTTATAACATCAACGTTTTTATTATTTAGAAGCATATAATTAGAATTATCTTGAGAATAAGCAAGGTATAATCCATTGTAGAGTTCTTTGACTATTGTTTTGTGTATGTTGTCAACTACTACCCCATTGTTTATGGTTATTACGTTGTCTGCTAGATCAACTGAATTTACGTTATGGTCTACAATGATAATTGACATAAACTTTCTTAACCCCTTTAATGCATTCATGATGTGTTTGGAAGATTCAGCATCTATTGCCGAAGTGGATTCGTCTAACAACAATATTTTTGGTCGCTTCAGCAATGCTCTCGCAAGGGCTATTTTTTGACTTTCCCCTCCGGATAAATGTACACCCACCTGACCAATTGTGGTGTCTAATCCTTTTTCAAATTTATTTATGAGTCCTACTGCATCCGATACAATGCATGCATCTTTAATCTCTTTGTCTGAGGCATCCGGATTTGCCAAAAGAATATTTTCTTTGATTGTTCCTGAAAATATTGCAGGACTTTGAGGGACCATGGCAATTTGTGATCTTAAAGAGGATAACGAAACAGATTTTATGTCCTGCCCGTCAATCAAAATTTTTCCTTTTGATGGATCATACAGTCGCATAATCAATTTTAATATGGTGCTTTTTCCAGATCCACTTTTTCCAACAAGTGCCGTAATGCTTTTGGTGTTTATTTTTATGCATATATCCTTTAGCGTGTTTTTATTTTTTCTACCTAAGGAAAAAGAGACATTTTGAAAAACTATATTGCCATTTGTTATCTTTAAATCTGGTGCGTTGTGTTCTTCTTCAATTGAGGAAGAGCTCTCCAAAATCGCGCGTATATGCTTTAATGCAATAACGCTTCTATGGTGATCCTTTACATTTCTTGTGAAATATCGTATTGGCTCATAAGCGAATAGTAGGAAACCAGTAAATGTTACGAGTTGACCAAGAGTAATGTCGTCATTTAAAACTTTTTGTCCACCAAACCACCAAGTTAATGCTAAACCTAATCCGGTTAAACCATATGCACATCCCATCATCAGCCCGTATTGGCGCTGAGTTTTTATCTGCGATGATTCAATCTGTTCAATATCTTCTGCTATTTTTCCAATTTGGTTTTTTTCAGCACCCGACGATTGGATTGTTTCGATGTTGTCAAGATTTTCTTTTAATACGGTAGTTAACTTTGACCGGTCATTTCTTTGCTGTGCTAATATACGGCTTATTTTTGACTGAATCCTTCTTATGGAGAGATATTGAACAGGAATTATGGAATAGGCAATTGTCGCTAAAAAGGGATCAATAATAACAAGAACCAAAAGAGGAAAAGATATTCTAACAATATTGGTTATTGTTTTTATGATGGTTGTTTCTACAAATGGTCTCACATTATGGGTATCTACTATAATATGGTTCAAAAGGTCACCGGAACCGTATTTTCTATGGATATCTAAAGACAGGAATTCCAACTTTTGAACTAGAGCCCTTTGCAGTTCAAAAACAAAATTTCGGCTAACACCTGATGCAATGGAAATTTTCATATAAGCGGATACACCATAGAGCAAAGAAACCACCGAAAGAGCAACAATGCCAAAAACTAAAACATCGTCAGTAGATTCACCTATTTTAAAACCATAAAATGAATGCAGGGTGTTTTGTAGGTTAAACCCATCAACCAATGTGCCCGTAATTACTGGTATTTGCATTGGAATCAAAGCAAAAACAATAGACCAAAATATGGCAAAGGTAAGCTTGACTCTGTGTTTCTTTAAGAAAGTTAGTCCGTATTTTATAATGGATGTGTTCTTTATTTCATTTTTTTTGCTTTTAGCCATATGACTGTACTAAATTTGATATTTTTTTCTTCTTTTAGTCATCAAATCACCAAATACCGATCCAAATTTTATCGTGCTTGTTGCAGAAGATAACACAGGTATGGTAGAGGATTCTTCAAACTCTTTTACATATAGAGGAGATGACGTTATAGATCCTGATACTGCTTCGACTTTATATCCCATCTTTTCTAAAAAATGCACAGTGAAAAGGGCAGAGGGAGCGCTATCGGCTGTTACCGCAATTCCACCTACCCTTTTTTTAAACAAAGGATCAGATAACAAAAATTTAGTTTCTTTTTGCAAAACACCGTCTGCTATCTCCATTATTATTATTTCGGGATTTGCCTTTTCTATATCTTCCATCATAGTTTCAAATAATAAAAGCAATTCTTTTTCTTCACATTTATAGGTGGATGGGAAACCATAGTCACTAAAGTCCGTAGCATAAAAGGCACTTGCAGCAACCATTTCATCATAGTCTCTTGGAGAGATACTTCCTGTTAGTTTACATGCGGCTACCACCATTCCTTGTTGAGAAAACGATTTCACCAGCTTCCTAACAAAAGTTGTTTTCCCCGAATTCATTCCGGATCCTACGACAACTAAAAGGTTTGTTGTTGCTTGAGGTTTTGATTCAAGCGGATCGTAATATCTTTGTTGAAATATAATTTGTTTTGTATTAATTTTTTGATTTGACGCTTTTTCCCTCAAAAAACCTAAAAATAGCAATTCTGTAGATCTGCCAAGTGAGTCATGCCTAGATTTTATAGTCCCAACCATGCCCGCAGTAGTCAATAATGCAAGATCTTTTATCCCTTCTACTTCAGCCTCATAAGCATCTGTGGCATACCTGTTACCAAACACACCCACAATTAAATCTCCTTGATATATTCTCATTTTTTTATTGTTAGTATCTATCAACCTCTCATGAGATCCAATACGAGTAACCCTAAAAAGACCAATATCCCCCACAAAAGGTTTATCATTAATCAAATCAGGCGCTCTAATCTCATATGCACCATTCAACATTCTGCATGCCCAAGACCACTTTATTTGATTATATTCTGGATTCTCTGGATTGTTTAACTTGGTCATAGTCGATATGTTCAGAGATATAGCCATCATCGCTCGCTATATCATATATAAGATGATACTATATATTTAACCCACTAAAATTATTTTAAATGCAGGAAAGTTAGCACTATTACAAAATATAGTTATCCTATCTTTCTCAAGTAAATGGAAAATGGATTATCCAATATCTTAATATTGCACAATATAAACTTTTTTTCTTAAAAAATGATTTTGGGGACAAATTCAAAAGGTAATAGAGTGTGTTCTTCCTATATATGGTTAATATGATGAAAGAATAATTGAAACTCTTCTTAATGTGCCTTTTCTATAAATAATGTTTGTTAAATGCAATGCTAATTATTTATGCATTTTTTTAATCAGAATATTTTAATTCACACAAAATCCTTTAGTTCTAATAAAAGCATTGAATTAAAGTGGTAAGTAAAAGTCATATTTTTTTCGTTTTTATTATATCTTTATAAGTTTAGTTAATACCTAATCTCCTGTGAGAAAACAAACTTCATTCAATATTACATTAATGGGTATAATCACCACTATTGTATTATGCTGGTCAGTATATGAATCATCAATCTCTTTATTAACATTTAATGATAATTTTAACAATAATAGTGAAAATATTGTGTTTGCTCAACAAGATAATTTTAATCTAACAAATCAAGACAATGCATCAGCATCATTTCCAAATGTTCCACAACAAAGTCTAGGGCAAACGAGAACACTGCAAAATAGCACAGTATCAACTAACAATCAAACACAACAGACTAAAGAGTCCCAAGTAAAGCCTTTTACAATCCCTGAAGACAACCAGGATGAAAACATAGGATCGACTAATGCTTACATTAATAGCCTAAGCAATAGTAACGAAAGTCACACTAGGGCAGAAATCGTTCTCCTTAGTCAGCAATACAATAATGAAGGGTCTGGCGATAAAATCGTTGGAGAGGTTATAAATAATGGAAGCGCATCAGCTCAATCTGTCAAGGTATCTGTATCTTTCTATAATCAAAATGGATCAATTGTTGGCTCTGCGTCCTCACCTACAGACCCTACTACAATTGAACCTGGTAATAAGGCAGCATTTAATGTACCTATTTCAAGCGACACCATTGAGTCTGATACCGAAAATTACGAGCTTATTCTTCAATGGAAAGATACTCAACACGCTGTAAGGGTTATAGGGGAACAGGCCGAAGGTGGCGATGACACGGACAGTGGTGGTGGCGATGACACGGACAGTGGTGGTGGCGATGACACGGAC
>JACDHC010000173.1 GCA_013821245.1 Candidatus Nitrosopumilus sp. | reverse complement strand
CTACTTGCTTGATCATATACTATATATCATCATTTGTCTATATTGGGCATTTATTGTACACAGTCAAAGCGTATTAAACATTGTATAGTTATCGTTTTTCTCTATCACTTGAATTTAAATCCTATTTTCTTTGTTATTGCGATCAACAGAAACTAAATTCCAAATAGCACAATATATTTTTCATTATAGTTTTTTTTATTACGTTCTACTGTCTATCTATTTATCTTAAGATTATTATCTGAGATTTGTGTTGGTTTGTCTATTTAATGACTACATTATGGTTATGTTTAACAAAAAAGGATTAACTTTGAATCTTAACTGCTTTCTTTTAGGTGGCCATAAAAATTAATTAAATCACATAGCACGAACTTTTAGAATATATTGTTTTTTTTTTGATATTATACAATTAAATAGATTATAAAAATTCATCTAGTATTCACCTAAAGAGTAAAGTCATTAAAATTGAGATATATGAATAAATTCACTGGATATTATTGTTGTTAAATTACCTACAAAAATTTAATACTATATTAAAGTTCATTGTTTATTTATTGTTAGAAAGTTTCGCAATTTAAGAATTTTATATTCTCCATTTATATCATTGTTTTTATAAAAGTATTTAGATGGCTTTTTCATATTCCATAACCTTATCATCTTTCTTAAATATTGAGGAAATCTGCAATACTTTGGAAAAATTATCTGCAATAGGTTTCAATCAATTGGAAATGTACGGTGAACCTGATGAGGCAAATTTAAAATTTATACATGATATTTTATTGTCTTTTAATTTTAAAATAATAGGCGTTACTGGAATGTGGGGAAAGATAAGTTCATCAGGTTGGAAACGAAGGCTATTGAGTAACGATGTTGCATTTAAAAAGTATTCTGAAGATTATGTAATAAAATGCATTGAGATGTGTAGTTATTTTGGAGGAAATAAAATAAATATTTGTTTATTTTCAGATCCTATAAATTCTTTTGATGTAACTCACAGATTTATCTCACAGGATGACAAAAGAAAAATTCTATCAAAAAATTTTTCAGTCTTAAATAATTTAGCAAACCGCTCTAAAGAATTTAAAATTGATTTATTATTGGAGCCTTTGAATCGATACTCAACACCCTATTGTTCAAATCTTGAAGATGTGTTATTTGTAATAACTAATTGCGATAATTTGGGCGTCCTGTTAGATACATATCACATGAATATAGAGGAGGATTCCTTCAAAAATACAATTTTAAAATCAAAGGATTTTTTATGTCACCTCCATTTTGCGGATAACAATAGGAAGATGCCTGGATTTGGTCATATAGATTTTGAGCAGATTGTTTCAAGTTTAAAGGATATATCTTATTCTGGGACTAAAAGCTTTGAGCCTAATATTTCCAGCATTGACTATCAAAAAGATTTACTGTTCGGCATAAAATACATGGAGAATATTGAATTAAAATATCAATAGCGTTTTTTCTCTTGCTTATCTTTGTTTTATAGTTATTGTTCATTAATTATAAGAATTAGGTAAATAACAACAATTTTTGTTTAATTTTGTATATTATATACATATTTATTAATAAAGGTTAGTATTTATTATGGCTATAGCAAAATGAGTGAAGCTTATTTATTATTAAATGTAAACTATAAAAAACAACCCGATGTAATTGAAAAAATAAATCAGTTATCCACAGTTAAATCTGTAAAGACCGTATATGGAATTTATGATGTTTTAGTTGTTTTAGAATCAGAAAATTTACAGGATGTAAAAAACGATATTGATAACAATATATATAATGTTGAGGGAATAGAAAATTTAACCACTTTAATTTCGGTGTCATAACTTGATAACTGAAGAATATGAAGTAATAATAATAGGGTCAGGTCCTGCAGGTCTTTCAGCAGGTATATTTGTTGCAAGACAAAGAACAAAATGTCTTCTTATATCGAAAGACCTCGGGGGACAACTAAATCTTATCCCAAAATTAGAAAACTATCCGGGCACTATAATGTCCAGTGGACCCCTTTTAGCTAGAACCCTCGAGAATCAGTATTTGACATTTCATGGCGAAATGGTTTACGATACTGTTGAACATATTGATGAATTTAGACAAAGTGACACACCAGAAAGAGAATCAGACTCTTCAGATAAAGGTACTAAAATAGGACCAGAAATTGAAATGGATGTAAAAGGAGAATCAAAAGAAGTTGTAAAGAGTTCAAATTTATTAAAAGTGAAAACTTTACGTTCAGAATATCTTACCAAAGCTGTCATCCTTGCTCCCGGAAAGGTTCCTAATAATCTTGGAGTTGAAAATGAGACAACTTTCCAAAACAAAGGCGTACACTACTGCACAAAATGTGATGCACCGTTTTACCAAGGCAGGACCACTGCAACGGTAGGTGTTGGAGGATACCTCGTTGAATCAGGAATATTGTTATCTCGTATGGCTTCAAAAGTCTATCTTGTTTATAGAGGTGGTCAGCTTGGTGGAGATAAGGACTTGATTGAATCAATTAAGAAAAAGGCTAATGTAGAATTGGTACCAAATTCATCTATTACCTCTATTTCCGGTGGAAATGCATTGCAGCAAATAAGTTTAAAAGATAATTCAGGGGTAGAAAAAACGATTAACGTTGACGGATTGTTCGTTGAGATGGGTTCAAAAATCAATTTGGACTTCGCAAAACACTTAATTAAAATCAATTCGAAAGGCGAAATAGAGGTATCTGAAGGTGGTAAGACCACCCACCCTGCGTTATTTGCTGCAGGAGACGCCACAAATATCCCTTATAAACAAATAGTAGCTGCTTGTGGAGATGGAGCTGCTGCAGGAATTTCTGCTTTTAACTATATAGAAAAATTAAAGGGCAAGCCTGGCATTCGTTCTGATTGGAAGAAAACTATAGGGGACACAATTTATCACTATTGAAATCAATAAAGGTGCCTGATAAAATACAAATAAATTTACCGCAACAAATATTCCAATAGATAAATAGTATTCGTTTCTAACATTATACTTCATTATTGTTTTGTTTGTAAACTTCTTTGTTGTGTCTATAAAACTCATTTAATGAGTTTTTATTTTTCTCATATTCGTAAAATACAATGAAAATGGTAAATTTCAAAAATTCGCTAATATCCTCTGTATCTATTGATTTTGCCTGATGCAATTCTTTAACAATTTTGTCAAGCTTTAGTTTTTCCTTGTCATTTAAGTATAATTTGATAAAGTTTTCATTTTTAGTTCTGTCTACACTATCCACAGTATGAAATTTATAATCTTGTCTATATTTTTTTTGTTATCGTATGAATGCGAAAATCATTATTTATTTAATAAATAATGACAATGACAATTCTTCACAAAACTTTTACAACTAGGTATATGGTTATCAATTGCAATTATTGAATTTCTCTTATCTGTTGTCATCAATTTATAAAACGATTTTTCCAAATTTATATGGCAATAAATCAAAGCACCTAACAACAAATAAACTATAGTTGTTATCTGACAACCTCTTTTAATAAGATAATGACTCATTTCACAGATACCAAATATCCATTTCATAATAGATGACTGAATGTTGAATCTAAAAAGATTATTTGCATTTAAAAATAAAAAACATATGATAAAAACAAACGTGATAGGAATTAATATTAATACTCAAATATCAAAAAAATAATAAAACTAATTTTAAAGAAATTAAACTCGGCTGAATGTAAAGCTTGCTGCATATATATTTAATGGCAATGAGAACAAATTTAAATTATTTTCGGGGTTCGTAATATGAATCATAAATAGAAATTAATAGTATAAATCCTTTTATTTTATGTTATTAATGCTTGCTTCAAATACATTATAAATTATGTAACTTACATTGTAGGTGTCTATGAGCAGTATAAATGTTCTTTTACAAAAGAAAATAGGTTTTCTTTTAATAGCGATACTATCGGTAGGAATTGTTACAGAGATAAGTTTAATTACATATGCTAGTGCCCTAAATTACTATTTTAATTGCGTAACAAAAAAAGTTAACAAGGGGGAGCAATTCGAAATGCAAGATGCGTTTTTATGCTATGACAATGTATTCAAAGGAGCTCAAAAATACTCAAATGAACCATATCAAAATCCAGACTTAACAAAATTAGATGGTCTGAAGCCAGTTGCAGACTCTACGAACGAAGAGGATAAAACAGATCTATCAATAGTAAAACCATCTGAAAATGAAAACGAATCTGAGAAATCAAATGGCAATCCAGTAGCAGAAAACGAATCTGAGAAATCAAATGGCAATCCAGTAGCAGAAAACGAATCTGAGAAATCAAATGGCAATCCAGTAGCAGAGGACAAAGTCGAAAAAGATTCACAGTCAGACGAAACTGACAAAGATGCTAAATCCCCACAAGACTCAAATGAAAACCCTATAGT
>JACDHC010000172.1 GCA_013821245.1 Candidatus Nitrosopumilus sp. | reverse complement strand
TCTATTGTCCCGGATGACTCCAAATTTGTTGTTCTTTTGTCATTAACCTTGATTTGTATCGAGGTTGTGGAGTTACATCACCTAGAATGTTGTTGTTGTTGCCCTTAGCCATCAGGAAGTGGTAGTAGCCGTAATATATTCAAAGACACAAAATTAAATCTTACTGAAAAACATAATTTGATATTACTTAAAGGGATGTATATCCATAAAAGGATTTGTTACATTTCACTTTTGTTCGTTGGAAATGCCTTTTAAAGTAATTAACTACTTTCTTTTCCTTTTTCCAAGCATCAATAATGTATTTATGCTAAATAATCGTTATTAATTTATTAAACAAACAATATTTTATAAGTGATTTTAAAACATGGCCCGGAAAAAGTTTATGATATGATCTATTTTCAAAGAATTAGGAATTGATATGGTCTTTAATGGAAACATGGAATTTGCATTTGCTCAGATTTCTCAGTTAAATTATGTTAACACAAAATTGCAAACTAATTCATTAAACTTATCTGAGCCTATGTACCAAGCTATTACTGGAGATTTTCTAGCAACTAAAGAACTTTCATCCGGCCATTTCACGTCACAAAAGAATATTTCTTGGAGCGAGGGGTTATGAGTGATATGGGGAATGTGACCAACAACATGACGTTTACTAATACTTGTCTACCTGATAAATCCGTCCAGGCAAAAGGAAATGGGACAATTGAAACTGAGGATGGTCAAATAATTGATTGGGTGTCTTCTGATATAGGAATAATCAGTAGCAAAGGTTTCACTTTTCAGGGAATAATCTTATTCAATACTACAGATAGCGAAAAACTATCGTTTCTAAACAATACTACTAGCGTATAGAAGTAAACTCCTGAAATTAAAAGAACTATGTGGCTTACAGATCGGTAAGGTGCTGTTTATTCTCAAATCTTAATGCATTAAAAAAATGCTTTGCCTATTTTTTGTATACACTAATGGATGACCTTGCATTTGTATTTTGTTAAAGAAAGTGACCTCTTTTACTCGGTAGTTTGCGGCCTTAATCTATATCATAATTAAACTGTTAAAAAAAATAAAAATTTTTCATAGTGAACTTGTTTGTAAAATTTTTTTATTGCACAACAACACACCTTAAATTTTTACCTTTTTACTATTATTGTGATATTTGATGTACTAAAGACAACATTTACTAGCTACTTCGCAACACAGAATCAAATTTGTTTCTATCTGGGAAGTGTATTCGAAGACTTTTGATAGTATAAATTTATGGTATAAACAAACAAAATGTAAAAAAAATTGATTGCTTTAATCATTATAACGTATAATCGATGAAAATTTACGATATGTTATTATATAAAAGTTTAAATCATAGATTAATGACTTGTATTGGAAATCTTAAAGAAAAATTTCGAGAATATGACATCGCAATGAGAACATGTTTACCGCAAGTGGATAAAAAGCTGATAACAGAATTACTTCTCATGAAAAAGGATGAAGCACCGATGTATACACTTGAAATTTTCTTAAAAAAAAATGCGAATATCCAAGAAATCCGTGAAAGGGTTGCCAAACAAACAGGACAGGTTGCTACATTTTATGATAAGGGAACTCATATGGTTGCTGCACATCGAATAACTTTAGAGATGCTCGAGGAAATTTGTCAACATGAAGATGTAGAGGAGATAAAAGGAACTCATATCATAAGGGGTTCAGCTTCTATAGGGCCTTCCCATGAACGGACATCCCATGATGAAGTCTGGAATGACCCGGATTCAATAGATAATTTAGACTGGGAAGAAATAAAAGGAAAAGAAGCTCGTGGAATGGGTGATGATGATCTTGGAGAGGTCCAGGAATTACGCGGAAATATTGTTGTTACCAAGGCCGGAGTAATTGATAAAAAAGTCTATAATATCCCTAAAAGTCTTGTTGAAAGATATGATGGTCACAAACTATGGTTTAATGTGACCAAAGAAGAAGCAAAAAGCAAATATGAAGTAGAAGATTAGTACTACTTTCTATAATACTTGGTCATCCCATAACCTAAAGCAATTTAACTTTTTTATGATTTTGTATTTATTTGCATATTCCTCTGGTTATGTTATTTAAAAACAACCTGTATACGCAGCAACTATGATTTAACATTTAATCTGATTTCTTCATAAATGTTGAGAAAGATATTCGCTTTATCATTAGCGTTTTTTATGGTGGATATTTAGAAAGAACATTTTCATTCTCACAATGTTACTATGTGGAAGAAAATAAAAAAATTGGTGCCAAAGACAACATGCGGTTTCAAACACTTTTGGTTGGCTGACGATGTTATACAAAAAAACGCTGTTGCTAAAGCGACATGCTTTGCCAAATATGTTTTAAATGATTTATCGCATAGCTTGGATTGTGCCTAAAAAAAATACAATAAAAAGCGATGGGAGCGAAGATGAACTATCTGAAGCCACAGAAAAAAGAATAGATCAACTTCCAGACCATGCTCAACACATATTTAAAAAGGCTCATTCTAGTGCTGTTAAAGAGTATCAAGACCTCGACAAAAGACGAGGTGGTAAAAAAGAGAGTGCTGAAGAAGTTGCTCATAAGGTAGCATGGGCTGCGGTAAAAAAAGAATATGCGAAAGAGGGTGACAAATGGGTTAGGTAGGGTGAATGAGATTTATTTCTAACTTGGTATATTACTTTGACATTATTGATTTTATACGGACAATAACTATGTTGATAAGACAAACGAGGACAGTTGTATTATATCTGCGATAGGGACCTCTGATACAACGAAAAACCTGTTGGATATAATGGTACAACCTATAAGGACCAAAAAGCTACACCTTTATTATAATAAACGCTTATGGGATAATGAATTATCTTATTTTAGACTTGGCGAATTCTACTCACCGCATAGAACTAGGCAAAATCTTCTTTCCAGGGTTTAGAAGATATTTGGGATCAAATAACTTTTTTATTTGCAGAAAAACCGAAAATATTTCGTTACCATACATAAATGGAATGTATTTTACTCTGGCTAGCCCATCTCCATGTTCTCCTGTTATAGTGCCACCACATTTTATTACCCTGCTGAAAACTTGCTGAGCAAGACGTTCTATTAATTCAACTTCGGATTTGGAATTCATGTCGATCAAAGGCCTTGTATGCAAGTTTCCGTCTCCCACATGACCGTAAACAACGTAGTCTAGTTTACTATCGGAATATGATTTTAGGAGATATTGGGTATAAGTGTGCAACAAAGTGGGTTTAACCGCCGTATCCTCTATTAGGCCAATAGGCTTTCTTGAACCATACGTCAATTTCATAACACGATTTAATGCACCCTTACGCGCTTCCCATATTCGGGTCATACTCTGTTCGTCACCAACACTTTCCATTGTGTCGCACTTGCCAGATAACTTTTCTTTAAGGTGCCCAAGTTTTCTCTCAATATCTCCAATCCTGTCTCCTGCAAATTCTACAAATAACAGACAACCCGTATTGACGGCAAATTTCCCACGGACATTTTTCTCACCCTGAGAAACAACTGTGTGATCAAGCATTTCAAGGGCAACAGGTGAAAACTGTAAGATACGCGAATCTTTGATATGGCTGATAGCAAATCCTCAAAACCTAGCACCAGTAAATGACGATATGGCGGAATATCCAATATCTTTAGCCTTGCGGAGGTTAGTATTCCTAATGTGCCCTCAGAGGCGGCAAATATTTTGTGAGGTGAATATCCCTGGTCGTTAATTACGGCATCAAGCCTATAGCCACAAGAGTTTTTGGTCACTTTTGGAAAACCGGTTTTGGATAGTTTCCCTGTAAGGCGATAGTAACGTTAACAAATTTTTCATCCTGATGTCATCGGATTTATTATTGCCATTGACATAGCCGCTGGTGCCGTCAGAATAAACAACCCCTATCTCTTGAAGCAAGTCTATTGTACTGCCGTAACCAAGACAGTGAGCACCGCTTGAGTTATTTGCGACCATCCCTCCAATTGTGCAGTAATTGCTACTTGCAGGGTCGGGGGGAAGGAACTTTCCTCTCTTTTTGAGTTCCCGATCTAAGATGCCTTTAACTACGCCTGGCTGGACTTCAACATAATCATTTCCAATTTCCATAATCTTGTTCATGTGCTTTGTAATGTCCACAACGATGCTATCGGAAAGAGACTGCCCAAGAAGGCCAGTTCCTGCTCCTCTAGCCGTTATAGGCACATTCTTGGAAAAGGCGTATTTACATATTCTCTCTAAATCATGCTTATCTGATGGGCAAACTATAACTGATGGTTTTATGGCATAATGGCTTGCATCGACAGAGTAAATTTCCCTACTCCAATTGTCAGAAAGGATTTCACCATTTGCAATAAACTTTAACTCATCAGCAATTGGTATCGGCATAGTTTATAGAAGAATATTGACCTTAATCAACTATAAATGCAGATAG
>JACDHC010000171.1 GCA_013821245.1 Candidatus Nitrosopumilus sp. | reverse complement strand
GATCTAGTGAATGAACAGGTTTAAATGATGGCATAAATTCTCCTTAAAAATTATTAGGCGGGATTGAATCCCATTTATTAGCTATTAATAGATAGTAAACTTTTAGTAAACTAAATCATACACTAATAATATATTAAGAAGAACTTAAAGTCAATATTTAAATATATATTATGCCGCCAATTTAGAAATGGCCCCTTTTTCACAAGATAGAAATGGCCTCTTTTTCATTATAATATTATACGCAAATATCGTGTTCTACAATAACGCCGAAAAAAGAGATTTCATCATCTTTTTCCGGCCTATCTTCTTTTCGGCTTATCTTATTTTCTTCGGCCTATCTTTTTTGTCTTTAATTAACATCTTATTATCTCGTTTAATATGTTTCTAACCATTAAGTGTCCCTTTTCGCGTACTAAATCATTCCAGTCCGAATAATCGCTTATCGCCGGAAACCCTGTAAAATCTGGGATAGCAACTGTGCAGTTAGTTTCTACTCGGCTCTTTACTAAAAATGCTGCCTGTACCCCTTTGTTCACCTCTAAATGGCGATCATTGTCCGCTAAGACAATAATCCGACTGTTAGGATAATTGCTCCGTAATATCATTGCCACTTGTTCAAGATTGTTTGAGCTGATCGCGGTTACTGCCGGAATGCCCATTACCTCATAACATGTAGCTGCAACCACGTATGATTCAGTAAGTGCTATCGGCTGTCCGTTAACAAAAGGTTGCAGGATGTGAAATAATCCTCTTGTCTTGATGTTTTTTGGCATCCGTTTTGTTCCATCAGAATTTAAAAGTTGGTAGCTCCAAAGTTTGTTGTCTCCATCACGTAAAGGAACGATTGCCACGCGTCCATATGCGTTATTTCGAAATCGAATTCCATAATATCCGACTGATTTTTTTCTTAAATAGTCAGATTCGCCTGTTCGGTCTGAATATTCCCAGAAGAGTTCAGACTTTTTAGTCGATTCAACATCTATCGGCCTACTCATCTCTCTTAATGATACCATTCCGTTATTGTCAGCATCTTTAGGTAAGCCATAAGTTTTGTAGGTTTTGACTTCTCCTCCTTGGCAGCGACACCAGGTAGCTAATCCCAACATGCCGTTATTTAATAAGGATTGAGTTGTTTTATAGCTCAATTCCCCTCTACCTTCGATCTGTCCTTGAATTTGACAACGAATAAAGTCTGCATTAATTTTTAACTCACTTACATTCAACCCATTTGATAACAAAAAGTTAAGGTGAGCTTTTATTTGCTGTTCCAAAGTCATGTAGCTCATAAAGCCCCCTCCTTTTCAAGACGCTCATTCCGTATTTCTTCATTTTCCTCTCTGGCCAACTTCCTGCGTTCTCCTAAACGTGCGTCTAATAGGCTTTTTTCATTTTTAGTTAGAAGTTCCTCTCTTTCGTGATACCCTCGATCTCTAACTTGTTTGGAAAATGTCGCATACCTCCTTAGTCTTTGACTTTGGTAGAACCTTTTGCGTTTATTCGTTGCATCTGTTGTTTTGAAATCGGTGAACTTTATGACCTTGGGTAGAGAAACAGGCAGGGACTCATTATTTCCTTTAATTTGAATTTTTTTTCCCCGATGTTCCAAATAAATTTCACCTTTCATCGTTTCTATAACGTCTATTTTTGTGTTCCTGAGATGGTTTGATTCTTTATCGGCATGGATTTGGTAAATTTTATTATCGAAATTTACTTCAAGATTCTTAGAAACAATTCGCTGATATTTATTGCAAAGGATGTACTTTAATGCTTTATTGTTTTTTAATGGCAAATGGGCGTTGTGAGGGTTGGCGGGCGCTATACCGTATTTAAGATTATGTTTTGCAAGGTAGGTCGGGAAATAGGCGTTTCCCTCATCTATTGTAGAGATGTTATTTAACCTCATCTCACGAATCAAGCGATCTTGAAGTGTTTTAAAAGCTCTTTCAACGCGCCCTTTTGCTTGAGGTGAATGAGCATAAATAATTTCTATTCCCAATTCTTTCATTGCTCTACCGAATTGAGTTAGATTCTTTTTCTTTCCTTGGTTAACCTTAAATGTCCCCCGCTTATCGCAATAAATGCTCAGCGGCAGACCTTTTTCTCTAAAGTACATTTCAAAAACTGTGAAATATCCTTTTGTTGTTTCTTCGAGTTCGAAGTATCCTTTTATGATTTCAGAAGTGGCGTCATCAATAATGATATAAAGATGGCATCTTGGGCCGCGATCCTCAAACCATAAATGATCCGAGGCATCTGTTTGTACTAGCTCTCCTACACATAAGCGCCTGCTCCTTCGCTGATGAACAACACCCTTTCCCTTTCGAGGAAACCAGATTTTGTACTCAATCATTATCAACCGAATTGTTTCAGAGGAAAACATGATGCCATGGTGCTCTCTCAACATCTCAGTCGCAAATTCAGGCTTGAAATCAGGGTATTTCCGAGTAATAATCTGGGCAATTTCGCTCCGATGCTTATCCGGAATTTTTCGGTTACTTGGTACACCTCTTTTTTTTGAAATCAAACCCTTTACTCCAAAGGCTCTATACTCTTTCCAAAGTCTTTTGGTCTGCCTGTAACTTAACTGTAGTAGCTCCGCAGCGGTAATAAGTGTAATAGACTTGTTTTTAACGTGTTCTAAATAGTGATGTATTTTACTTTCATTTGAATTCATAAAAATATCCCCCATTAAACCCTCCTTAGGTTGTCTTTTTTCAAAAACAAACTAACAGATTTTTTCTTCAAAAGGGGACATTTCTATATTGGCGAAAGGGGACATTTTCGGCATGGTTCAAAAACAGCCAAATTTGGGTAACACAAGGCGAGCATGAACCTGTCCACTTTTAGACTGGTTTTTTCATATGAATTGTTTTTGAAATTATTTAAGCAGCTTGCTTAAAGAGTTCGAAATGTAGCATTTCTAACCAATGCTTATGCTTCACCCCTGTCAACAGTTCTGTAGGACTTTTTCCAACTCTTTTAGAACATGTGCTTCTCATGAACCGTCGGTGATTCAAGAAAAACTGAAGAAATTCTAGATACTCATTGCCGAGCTCTCTTCTTAGTGTGAAATACGTTCTAAGCCGGCTGTTGAGATTCTCTACAAGTGAATTTGCCCGGACAGTTCCTTCTAAAACCTCATTAACCATTGACTCTATCCAGTAAAATTTTTGCTTCAGTGCAGCTTGTAATTCATTATATTTCTTCCAGTGCTTTTTGCTAGCAGATGGCATGCCCTTTAACTCATACATGGCCACAACTGATGTCAAAGGCACCTCAAACTCTAGAGCAATTTCATGAAAATACATTTCCATAATCGGGACGAATGCCAAGAGATTATTCATGTGATTTTCTAGATACGTGCGTACTGGCCCAATTTTAAGAGGATATAAGCTTTCGAGAGATCTCAATTGCTCAACAACAAACATTAGGAGCTCTTGTCTAACAGCATACGAAGGGCCTATCAATGATAGGATATCGTTCTTAAGCCATTTATAGAGAATATTTATATCATCTGCAAGTGAGGCCGCCCTTTTACCGGCATCTTCAGCCTCTAATAATTTACAGTACAAAGTTAACCGGTTATTTTCATCCTTCCATTTACCTTTGCGACCTTTAATTTGATGGTTAAGATCATCCACTATTTTGAGGGCAACAAGAGCTCTGTTTTCCAAGAAGATGACAAGCTCTAAAAATGGTTTTAAAGCATGAAAAACATCACCATGCGCTGGAATTTCTGACCATGCGTCTTGTTGGCCTTTACGTGCAGCCTGCCCACCATCTATGACTGTAAAGTCCGGTGCAAGTCTTTGTTTTTCCTTAAGGTCTAAAAGGTGTACTCCCCAACTGTTGGCATCACATACCTCTTCAAATTTGAGCAGATAACAGTATGTCGAACGAGCACAGCAGCCGACTAAGACAGGGTTGCCAGCCTGGTAAATTTCATCATGAAGCCCTACTGTAACCCTTGAAAGATCTTGCCGCTGATTAATTTCCTTCGCAACGTTGAGATGTTTATAAACTATATTATGAATGGTCCCTTTGGAAATATCATAATCGAAAAGATCACGAAAGAATTCAATAACTCCCTGATAAGAGGATCGGCAGATAAAAATAAGCCCTAGCAAGGTTTGTTCCAGCCATTTTTTCGTGACAGGAATATGAAAAAGCACATTTCCTGAGTCTTTAACAGATTCGCCAAAAGCCTGATTTATCCCTTCAAGAGCCTTTTCTTTTTGTTCATAAACAAATTTTCGGCTGACATCAAAATGACAAGCAACATGAGAGATTGGAGTTAGGCCTTTGATGGCATTAATTCCGATTTCCATGCGTTTTTTAGAATTTATGGAAAAAGCAGCATGAGGGACTTTCAAATTTTGGGAAAATAGGGTATCAATAGATGGTGACATAGTAATCAGTCCTGTAGGTTGTTTGAGTTAGATACAAA
>JACDHC010000170.1 GCA_013821245.1 Candidatus Nitrosopumilus sp. | reverse complement strand
GAATTTAACAGTACAAAGGCACCCGAAGAGTATAACTCAGTTAAGGAAAACTTCGTAAAGTCATTTGCAAGCGAAATAAAAAGTTATGAATTGTTCAAAGAATACCTGATCACAAAAAACTCCACTAAAAACGATTTGTCGACAGATTATTTGTCCGATGCGCTAAACTATGAAACAATTGCACGCAATGGCTTTGCACAGATAAATAACAACACCAAATAAATAAACCATCATCTTTTATTGTTATTTTTGAATTCCAATTTGGATTAACACATAGAATTGCACAAATGACCGAGATCATCACATTAAATCACTTATTGAGAACACCATACAAACCTAAATTGGATTTTTTTATGAATAGTTATATAGGTAACATTCCCGATAGGAAAACAAAATACCAAATTTATATTTAAAAGAAAAAAAATTAAAAAATAATAATTTTGCCACAAATAACTGCAGGGCTACAACCAGCAGTCACGATGATGATTAGATACCGAACAACAATAAAGAGAAGAAAACACACTAAAGAAGAAGGTTACTGTTATCTATTCCCAAACGAAAATAGATTCACAAAATCAATCTGATTGTCCCACGGTAACGTCTGATGTGATGGCTATAGCAGTCGCAGTAGCGAAGTAATACAAATCACACCCAACACATTATTATTGGCATTAGGCTGATATCTACAATGCGTTTGTCCAAAGGGTTATGATATCATTTTTACATGATTAATCCTAATAATGGTATTATATATTTCCTTATAGGGTTTTAAAGATGATAAAAATGTCAATTTACGTATAGGTTTGTTGCTATTTGCAACACCAATCAATTAGAAACTTACTTGCGGATTTTGTATCCCTAAATATTATTTCATTGGCCTTATCTTTATCAGTTGGTATTATGCCCTTAAAATCTGCAAGGACAAGTGGCGTATTGTTTAATGTAACTATATACCGAACCCCGGCTCGTATAGCAGACTCTATCCCTAAAGGTGCATTCTCAACTATAATTGCTTCAGAGGGTTTTAGGTTTAGTTTTCGAAGTGCGGTTTGAAATGGCTCCGGGTCAGGTTTTCCATCCTCCAAATCCTCTCCAGTTATCAAGATGTCAAAATTGTTCAGATTGTTTTCCTCAAGTAGAGACTTTACTTCTTGCTTGGATGCCCCACTGACCACCGCCTTTAAACAATCATCACAATTTAAAGATTCAATTAACTCTGTGACACCATCAAACGCTTTAGCTTTTTGAATTTCCTTAAAAACCTGGCCTTTTCTTTTGCTAATGTCTTTTACAAGACTGTCTTCAATTTGCCTTTCGCTTTTGTTTATTTTTTTGAAAATTTCTCTAACCAAATCGTTGCTTGGCATTCCCTCAAGCAAAAAAACATCCCTTTTATCTATCTTCTGATTAGCCTTTTCTTCAAACGCAATTCGAAAAGCCTCAGCATGGTATGGCATTGCATCAATCAACACCCCATCCATATCAAACAAGATTCCTTTCATTAACCAACAATGTAAAAGATAGATATTATAGATGTGTATGTGTATGTGGTTTTTTTTGGTGTGTGTGTGTCATAATAATCAAAATGCATCATTACTTTGGAAACAAAAAGACATTTTTTCGTTGCAAAAATCATTGAAAAACAACTTTGATACGCCATCCATAACCATGATCAAAAGAGACAGCCCAAACCCAAATGTTTCTATGGCCCAGCAGGCTGGTTTTTAGGATTTGTTTATTTGTATTTTGTTTATTTTCATGTTTATTTAATCAGGGCTGTTACTTTTAGCATCTTGAAGGTTATCTAATACAATTTATCAGATTAATGTATGAATTAAAGCCCAATTTCCAACTCAAATATATTATAACAACATTACCAAATCGTTATCCGGATGTTTTATGGATTGCATGGATACCCACATACTTTAGAAAATGGAATGCAGAGCAACCAAAAGCACATATTACAATTTGATTTAGCACAACATACCACAAAACATAAAAGCACAAATACCCATAAAGCAAATCAATCCTTTTTAACAGATTTCACATAGCATCTTTGACTTTAGTGATATTGGTTTTGGTGTCTTTTAGCAACAGGTTAATTTGGTTTCTAAATACTGTAAGCCCAATCCTGCTAGCGTGGGGTTGCCCTTTTGCAAAAGACTTCACAACATTTTTAGTGAATTCAGATTCTATTTCTGGCGGTAATGGCGGTTCAAATGGATCAACGTATGCCTCAACTATTACCGGTTTTGTTTTTTCCCCCATAGCCGCCTGCATCACAGACTCTATTTCACCGGATTCTTTTATTGTGTAGCCTTTGCCCCCACAGCTATCAGCAAATTTTGCAAAGTCTATGTCAGAAAACTCTACGCCAAACTCCGGATTGCCCAAAAATGCCATCTGTTCCCACCTTATCATTCCCAAAGTGTTGTTTTTGAGAATTATCACTTTAATAGGGAGGTTATGTTGGACTGCTGTAGCAAATTCACCCATAAGCATCGTAAAGCCACCATCACCAACAAACGCAACAGACTGTCGCTTAGGATATGCAATTTTAGCTGCTATCGCATAGGGCAAACCGCAAGCCATCGATGCCAATGTGCCGGACAAAGAAAACTTCATCCCCTTTCTCATTTTTATGAATCTTGCTGCAAATATGGTGTTTGTTCCACTGTCGACTGAAACTATAGCCTCATCATCCAGAAAACTGGAAACAGCAGAGGCAATAGACTGGGGTTTTATCATCTTAGCGCCGTTACTTGAAATATTCTCTTTCAGATCGCTTTGAGCAGATAGAGAATCATTCCACTTTCTCATTAATTTTTGTTTTGACTGCAAGAACGAGAATTGATTGCTATTTTCATCTTTTTCTCGCAATAATGGGAGCAATGCCAAAAGTATTTTGTTTGAATCGCCTCCAAGACCAACCTCAATAGGGTAACGTAAACCAAGCCTTTCAGGTTTCACATCAATTTGAATCCCCCGGGCCTGCCCAGGTTTTGGAAGGTACTCAATATAGGGAAATGAGGTTCCTATCATTAGTAGTGTGTCCGATTCACCCATTGCCTCTGCACTGGGGTGTGTACCCAGCAGGCCGATACCTCCCAGGCTATTTGGATGGTCATCCGGAATTACTGCTTTGCCTAATAACGCCTTTATCACAGGAGCCTTTATTTTTTCCGAAATCATTATCACCTGTTCACTTGCGTTAAGTGCCCCCTGACCAACAAGAATTACCACCTTGTTTCCAGAGTTTATGATGTCTGCGGCCTTTTGAAGCAGCTGCATGTCAGGGGTTGAGCGTAGATTCACATATGTGTCAGAGGTATGACCGGCAACCTTATGTTTTGAATAATTGCCCTCCAATTTTTTTTCTTGTACATCTATTGGCACCGTAAGATGGCTTACACCCCTTTGTGCCAAGGCCGTTCTGCATGCTATATCAACGGCCATTTCTGCCTGCTCAGGAGCTACAATCATACTGTTATAAACCGATACATCAGCAAATAGCTCTAACTGATTTACATCTTGCTGATAGCCAGAGCCCATTAGGTCAGAATATGTTCTTCCCGTTATGGCAATTACAGGGGTATTGTCCAGTTTTGCATCATACAACCCATTTAACAGGTGTATTGCACCTGGCCCGGAGGTCGCAACACAGGCCCCCAATTTACCGGTGTATTTAGCATAGGCGCATGCCATAAATGCTGCCGATTCTTCATGCCGCACAAGGAAAAATCTGATTTTGTCCTGTCTTTGTCGCAGCGACTCCATGAAACCATTGATGCCATCACCAGGCATACCAAAGATAACTTCAACCCCCCAATCTATCAGCGTCTCAGCGATTATGTCAGAGGTTTTCATACTTTGATATTCATTCATATACACATACTAATGCTGCATAGTAAATATACGGCAACAATGATGCACCAAAAACCAGAAAGCACGCAATGAGAATATGGAAAATCAACAATTTTCAATCACCTGCTGTCAAGTCCATTGTTTTAATTCCCCTTTTTTATGTATCCACATATGGTTATTCAAGCCGACAATTAAAACACATTAGGCTCTATAACCCCTTATACCCAAATCGTATTCTACAAGACCATAATAATCCAAAATGACCAAATGTTTGACCAAATTGACCACATAATTGACCAAAATGACCATTAATTGATTTCTTTATAAACGTCTATTGCAACAGACAAGTGTATAGATTGACAGACCCAAATCAACTCACAACCCATAGTTCAATTGTCACACAGGAGTACCTAAAAGGCAAAACACTAAACCAAATAGCTGATGAAACTGGCATATCGAAAGGCAAAGTGCATTACTTGATAAACAACTGGAAAAACAATTTAGCAATACCAAATATTGAAGAGGTAAGGGATTTTGCCGTCACTGTGAGAAAATCAGGCATGTCCATCAAACAATGTGCACAAGGC
>JACDHC010000169.1 GCA_013821245.1 Candidatus Nitrosopumilus sp. | reverse complement strand
GATTATACCTGTGATGTACTGTTGTATTGCCAGAATAAAAACAGTAAAATAAACTTTATAAGCGCAAATTTATTTTAATTCAGAAAAATTATTTGATTCAGTTAGCAGTTCGTAGCTTGATATTCGAAAAGATTGGGTTTTATCTGTTATTGGTATTGTAAATGATGCTGTTGTTAAAGGGGGGATATTGTAGGGCTCAGTTTGAGCTTTCCACACACCAACCAATCCATTGTCTTTATCATATAAAATTGATATCACATTTGTATTGTTGGAATATGCACCTTTTTCTATATTCTTAATTTTTCCGCTGATAAAAAAGAAGCCTGTCATATCTAATCGCGAATCATTGGCAACTATGTCTAGTTTTTTGTCTTTGTAGTTAGTAACATTATATTTAATGTCCACATCGTAATCTTTTATTACTTCATTGTTTTTTTTGTCAAAAATTAATATATCAAATGGGGTAATTTCGTTAGGGTTTAATGCTCTTAACTCTGTTTGTTTGCTAAAATTACCTAGAGATCTTTTATCTTCGTCTAAAAAGTTGGCCGATACGATTATTTGATTTGCTGTGTTATTTCCTATATTGTGAACTATTCCTATCAAATGTTTGTATTTGCCTTGATCTTGGATTAGATTAGTTTGGGATAATTCTAAATCCCCGGTGCTATAGCTTAACGCTGATTTGTCCATTAAAGTGAACAATAACACCGATGGAGCCATTACTAATATTAATATAAGAAACCCTGAATTCAATTTAACATATACATATACTATTTGCTTTAAATCTTTCCCTGCGAATCATAAAACGCCTAAAATTTGTTTCCTGCTGTTTCAAATCAAATGAAATATTTTTAAATTGATTAACTTAAAGTTTCAATTGTGATAATAACTGAAGGCTCGTTTGTATTATTTTTTTACAATAGCGAAAAAAAGTGGTTAATTAAAGTGGAAAAAGATAAAAAATTACATACTCATTTAGGCATAATTGATGTGGGTTCTACTATTGATCTTCACTTTGGTTCCTACGTTATCACCAATAAGGACAAAAAAGTTTTCCTTCTTCCTCCAACTATTTATGACTTTGTAATGAAATCTCAAAGGACAACCCAAATCGTCTATCCAAAGGATTATGGATATATAGCTGCTAGAACTGGATTAAAAAATGGCTTTAAAGTATTAGAGATAGGGACAGGTAGTGCTGCATTGTCTACTTTTATGGCAAGTATTGTAATGCCTGAAGGTCATGTATATACATTTGATGTAAATGATGATTTCATGTCTATAGCGCGAAAAAACTTGGAAAAATCGGGAATGAATGAATTTGTAACCCTGTCGCATTACGACCCTGAAAAAATATCCCAGATGGCTGATATGGATTTGGTAATTATTGACCTTGGTGATCCGTGGAGTTATCTTGATGTAGTTCATCCATGTATGAAGAGTGGTGCTTTTGTGGCTTGTATTTGCCCCACAACAAATCAGCTTGAAAAATTGGCTACCCAGTTTTTTATAAGTGGTTTTATCGACAGTGAATGTACCGAGACTTTTTTAAGAAAAATTGAGGCTCGAGAGGGAAAAACCAGGCCGTCTATGAGGATGATTGGACATACTACCTATCTTGGTTTTGCTAGAAAAATACTAAGGTAACATCTTTATAATTATACATCGATAACAAAATGTGTGACGCAATTAATTTGATTATTGTAAATCAAATGAACATGTTAAAATAAGAACACAAAGAAACTTTGCTTAATTTGAATCTGATACAACATGCCAATCATGATGATTAAATTATCTATGCTGTACATTTGAGAAAGAAAGAAATGGGGTTGGTGTTGTCTTCTTTTTTATTTGGAGTGCAGATGCATCTCTCTGTGTATGCCTTAATTTCAATTACCATAATTTTAGATAAAACAACTATATAATGAACCTTAGAAACTTAATGTTTTGTTGAGTGAATGTGATAATTATTAGTTGGCTGTATTTTATGTAATTGTTTCAAGGTTTGTTAGCTCTTCTAGTATTTTTTTTGTTTTATTGTTAGTTATGGTTTCTAGTTCTTTTAATGCTAATTGAGAGTATGTTAGATATGTGTTCTCCATTATCTCCACAAATTCATTGTCTTGGTCATTTTGTTTTACTAACATATTAAACAGCCTTTCTTCATTATTATAGTCAAATAAATCGTCATGTATTTGGTATGCAATTCCCAGTAGCCTTCCATAATTTGCAAGTGCGGTAATCTGTTGGTCGTTTCCCTTACCTAATATTGCTCCAATTTTTGATGAGGCCTCAAATAATGCCGCTGTCTTGTTTTCGATTACCTTGATGTAGTCGTTTTGAGAGATATTGTGATTTTTAACCAACCTTATTTCAAGCATTTCTCCCTCACTCATTCTTATCGATGCATTAGAAAGTTCTTTGGTTACCTGATTGTTGTTAATTTTGGCCACGGTGTTTAGAATTATGCCTAAAATAAAATCTGCCGTTAAGATGCTTGCATTGTACCCATACTTTACATGAAAAGAGGGCATGCCCCTTCTGATATTATCTGAATCTATTATATCGTCATGAATCACAGATTGAGTGTGTAGGAGCTCTATAGCCGTTGAAACGGTAAAGATGTTTTCTATGGCCCTTGAGTTTAATGAGTCTAGATGCCCATTATTTAGGCTTTCAGCACAGAGAATTAAAATAAAAGGTCTTATTCTTTTACCGCCGTTGCAGGCATATTTTAAGGGCAAATAGAATTCAGACCATGAATACAATTCTAACTCCCTTTTTAGGGAGTCATCAATTTTATCAATGTAATTACTAAATTTTTTAACAAATGGATTTAATTGAACATCTCTTTTATCCAAATACTCTTTCTAGCCGACTTATCTAAATTATGCTCATCTTATTAATGCTTGTTTTGATTTCCTTTTTATCTTAAATACAATGTGAAACCTCTATCCATGCAAAAATGCCAAAATTTTGGAGATACAATTGACTATCTGCTTTGATGCCGCTATATAACTTTCTGTTCATCCTTAAAGCATGCGGCACACAGAAGTGCACTATTTACAATGATGTATTTGGTTGGTGGTGCATAAAGCCTGAGGGTTTGAACAAAAAAAAGGATATCGTCATTCACTACCTCTATACAGAAATAATGATACAACACAAAAAAAGACATTTTTTTAGGCAAAACTGTAAAGTTATAGTAGCTAAGTTGATGCTGAGTGGCGCTTTAATACATATATGCATTACGTTTATCGCCATGACGCAGTATTAGCATAAATTTGTGAAGACGGTTTTAAAATATTTTTATATCTACTTTATTCTATGCGAGTGGAGCAAGGTCAAAGAAAATAATAACCTTAAGCAAGTAAAGTTATTAGAGATCAAGGAGAATTAAGGTATGAATGTCATGGGATTTATTTAACACCAAAAGTGTTATCTATTTGCATAGAAACAAATTGTGATGGGCAATTTGGAATGTTTTATTATATGACTATTGTTGCATAATGCATTTTTTATTTTTTTTTATTTGTTTTCAAAAACTTTATTTCTTTTTCTCAACAGAATATGTTCATTGTTTTTGGGGTATTGTTGATGGGGGGTAGTTGTGTGTTGGCATCGAAATTTTGGCAATCTATGCCAAAAAACGGCTTAAATAATTATCATATAAACTAATTGCATCAGAAAATGGTGGTTTTATCCAAAAAACTTTGCTTTTTTTATCATGATGTTTGCCGTTACTAAATATAATATCCATGCAATTACTGTCGTGATTAGGGATATTTGAGAGGGTTCGATTTTGTTGTATGAAAACATTGCATATGTAGAAACAAATTTTGTTGATGGGTATGCTATCTCGGAAAGGCCTAATGCAGTCAACAGCCTTAATGAGTCTGACTTTATCATTTGTGTATTCCTGTTGCCATTTTTGTCAATGTACCTATCCCTGTTGCCTTTGAAGAATAAAACAATAAAAATGAAATTGTATATTGCAAAATCTGCAAACAATGATAAAAGCGATACCAATAAATAGTTGTTTGGATGAAAAGTTGAAGCAAGCGTTACAACAAAAATATCCGATATTGCAGTGATTATCGCAGAGACTATTATATTACGATTGAATCGAATCAATTCTTTGTATCTGTTATAAAAACTGGCGATAAGGCATTGGAAACTCATCATGAACCGACAATCAAAAAAGATTATTTATTTCTTATTAAATCGTTTGTATCAAATATTTTTTAAAATAAACTTAAAACCCGATTGTTCTCCCTGATAAAATTAATGGTTGTTGTGGATACCTGTATTAGGTATGTTTAGTTTTATTCGGATCATTGAAATTATGTCATAGTGAAAAACTAATGGATACAAACAATAACTCACTATCAGTAGCCAAAACTAATAATCTCTTTTACGATTTTGAAACTGGGTTTTTTATAATGTTGTAT
>JACDHC010000168.1 GCA_013821245.1 Candidatus Nitrosopumilus sp. | reverse complement strand
TTTTTATATTGAATAATAAGTTAATGATGATTGTTAGTATATATCTTTACTTATGATTATACCTCTTTTTGTTATGCATTTCCATTAAAATAGAAAATTCATTCTATTTTTTAAAATTAATTCTCCGTATTATATTTTATTTAAATAATAAGAGGATTTTAAAAAACAATAATATGAGTTTTTGATTTTATGGTTATTTTATCAATATCAATTCAAAAGTAGAAGTAAATTTGCTTTAAAGTTTTGTAAAATGTTAATAATATAAAAACAGATAGCAAAATTTAAAAAGGTATTGCTTTAATTACTGTTAATATGACTTTACCAAAAGGATATAGTCCTAATAAACCATCAGGAACCAGTGGTGGAGGTAGTTCAGGCTCATCAGGCTCATCAGGCTCATCAGGCTCATCAGGCTCATCAGGCTCATCAGGCTCAAGTAGGGATGAAATTGAACGTATGATTGGACGTAGAGTTGAAAATATGAGAGGCATTTTCGTTTTAGGCTTTATCTTGTGCTGGGTAGCTACCGCAGGGGGAATATACATTGGTGTTACTATTTATCCCTGGGCATATCCATTACCAAGTGGTATTTACGCACTATCCGTACTAACTGTGATTGAAGTATTAGGATTGATTTGGATATTGAAAATAGCTGGTGAAAAACCAGTAAGAATGTAATATCCTTTTTTTATTTAATTACATTTAATTTTAAAACCTATAATTTATTATAATTTATTTTCCCCTTTTTTGTATTGCTTTTTTTAAGCAAAAAAAAAAAACAATATACAAAATCTTATATATTACCTATAAGAACAGCATTATAATGGTCTGGTTAAGACGTACAACTCACTATCTGTTCATTGTTGTTGTTGCAGTAAACAGTACCTTGCTCACAATCAATGCAGGAGATTATATTTTCTATACTGATTGGGCGTGGACATCATTTGTCGTATTTTCTATTTCCCAATCAACAATGCTTGTAGTAGGAGCTATATACTATATGTTGTTTACAGGTGTTCCTGGTACAGCGACGTATTATGCAACTATAATGACTATCTATACCTGGATTGCCAAAGGCGCATGGTTCGCTTTAGGTTATCCATATGACTTTGTTGCGGTACCGGTATGGATACCATCGGCTATGTTGTTGGATCTAGCTTACTGGGCAACAAGACGGAACAAACATGCAGCAATACTTATCGGTGGAGTATTAGTTGGAATGTCATTGCCATTGTTTAACATGATTAACCTGCTGTTAGTTGCGGATCCTTTGGAAATGGCATTCAAATACCCCCGACCCACTCTACCTCCATACATGACTCCAATAGAGCCCCAAGTTGGTAAGTTCTATAATAGTCCTGTGGCCTTGGGAGCAGGTGCTGGAGCAGTGCTCTGTGTTCCTATCGCTGCATTGGGTGCAAAACTCAATACATGGACTTATAGATGGATGGCTGCTTGGAGTAAGTGGGATTAAACCCCTCTTTTTTTTTAAAATTCTACAATTATTATAAAATTATTTATATATTCAGACTTAACTTACCGGTCTTTTAATGAAATTTATTATATTTTTTATAAGGGAAATGGGTGAATAGTATTACTTGATGGTGAGATATTAAAAAAATTATCTTATAAAAAAAAATGGTATATGGTATATAAGATTTATCTTTAAATTATTTTACTAATCCATAATTTGTTTTTAACCTTTCTAAAAGACTATCAATATTTGCTATTGTATTTCCTTCTTTATCGTTTACTATTTGATATGCGGGAGGCGACGAAAAATAGTTTTCTATTCTGTTCTCTAATCGCTCACCGTAGGTAATAAATTTGTCATTTTGATAGAATACTCCTATTGGTATTCTTTTTTCCCATTCTCTAGATTTTTCTAAAGCTATTGACATTTTATCTTCTGTTTCAATTTCATTGTTAACAATACCGTTGTAGTTCTCTTCTTCTAATTTGTATATTTTTGGTATTTTTATTGAGGGATCTTCTTTGTCTGTCTCATAACTTTGATACCATTCTTTTGTATTAATGTCATTATAGGTTGGACACGGTTGCAGAACGTCTATAAAAGAAAGGCCCTTATGGAGTATACCCTTTTTTATGATGTCTTTCAAATGTTTTACGTCATAAGAATAGCCTCTAGCAATAAATGTAAATCCACAAATAATGGCTAAGGAAATGGGATTGATACTATCGTTCATATTTGGTTGAGACAATGATTTTGTCTTCATACCTAACTTTAGTGTAGGTGCAGCTTGTCCTTTTGTCAAACCGTAGACTCCATTGTTATGAATGATATATGTGATGTCTACATTTCTTCTTCCAGAGTTAACAAAATGTCCAGACCCGATGCCTAAACCATCCCCATCTCCACCAACTGCAATTATTTTTAAATTGGGGTTTGATAATTTCGCCCCTTGTGCGAATGGAAGTACTCTACCATGAAGAGTGTGTATTCCATAGGTATGGATAAAATGTGGAGTTTTACCTGAGCATCCTATACCTGAAAACATTGCAACATTGTGTGGGGGAATTTTCAGTTCTGATAATGACATTTGAATTGAGTTTAAAATACCAAAATCTCCGCATCCAGCACACCAATCATTGTGTACTTCTGTTTTATAATCGGAAAGCTTATACTCCATTCTCCAAAATCACTCTTTTTCCTAAATTTTTATTAATGATGTTTAAGACAGACTCATGCAGTTCTGATAATGAAATGGGTCTACCATTATATTTTAATATGTTATAGTCTGTATTTATTGTTGTATTTTGCTTCAATAAAATATCTAGCTGTGCTAAATAATTCATCTCTATGCTTATTAACGTTGTCTTGCTATTTGAATCCTGTTTAAAGTCATTTCCTGTCTTTTCACCAATTAGTTTATTGATTGTATCTTCTAATAATTTGGAGGGAAATGGGTGTAATAATTTAACTTGGATAAAAACGAATTTTATATTTTCAAATTCTGGCGATATCCTTTCTAAGGTATCCAAAATTACGCCTTTAGTAGATCCCCAGCTTAAAATTATAATTTTATGCTCAATATTTTCTTTCAAAATGTCCTCAAATTCAACAGTTATTTGATCTTGGGATGGTGTCTGTTCAATAATTAATTGCAGTTTTGACATTCTTTTCTCTACCATTTTTTTTCTAATTTCTGGATCTTCTGTTATATGTCCTTGTTCATCGTGCTCATCACCTGTATTCCAAAATATTCCATTTTCGGTTCCTAAGGAAACTCTTGTGGATACTGGACCTTCATCAAGATTGAAACGCTTAAAGTGTTCTATGATATTACCATCATTTAAATTGAGATGGGAATTTTTATTGATGAATTTTCCTCTTTCAATTTTTATTTTTTTGTAATCAAACATTTTACAGGTCATTATACTGTTTGCAATAAATTTATCTATCATGTGAATAACCGGTAGTTGGTACTTTTCGGCATAATTGAATACTTTAATGGTGTCATAGAAACTCTCCTCAATGTCTCCTGAAGCATATACAATTCTTGGAAACTCGCCATGTCCAGCATTTATTGCGAATAATAAGTCTCCTTGTTCTTGCCTTGTAGGTAATCCAGTAGATGGTCCTGCTCTTTGATATAGTGATACAATTAGGGGTACTTCGTTAATCCCTGCCCATCCTAAAGCTTCTGCCATTAATGAAAATCCCGGGCCTGAAGTAGTTGTACAACTGCGAACCCCAGTTAATGATGCTCCTATGGCCATAGCAATTGCAGATATTTCGTCTTCTGTTTGAATTACAACCACCGAACCACTGCCATTATCTGTTTGTTTTATTATTTGATTAGATTCCAAATATTCGCTGTCATCTGTAGCAGGTGTGATTGGATAATATGTTTGAAACCTACAACCTGCTACTATTTTTCCAAGAGGTGATGTTTGGCTTCCTTGTGCAATAATAATGTTATTGTCGTTATTATTTGTTTTTTCATATGTCAGTTTTTTGGAGAATCTTTCAGAAATGTCTGCATATTTAGACTTGATGTAATTATATGAGTAATTTGCTGCATTTACATTAATTTCTGCTATTTTTGGTTTATTTGAAAAAATTGATCGAATTCCATTTTCCATTTTCTTTGTGTCAAAATCCAATATTGCTAATGAAGCAGCTAAAGACATTACATTGGTTATCCTTGCTAGTTTGCTTAACGAATGGTCATTAATTTTTTCAGAAAAATCTTTAATTAGTTCAAAATAAGGCAATTCTATTAAAAAAACATTTCTTTCTCTCAAATTCTCTAATATCCCTATAAAGTCAAAAGATTTGTTATTATCATTCAATATTTTGTTTATTTTTTTTTTAGATGAGAAATCTAAAGTATGGATATCCTCAATTTTCTTTCCTTTAATCTCTGGATCAAATATTAATACTCCTTTGTTTGCCAAATAGGGGGAGTGCCTTACCACAGTTTCAGCATCAAATGTAACCAATATGTCTATTTCATCTACATGTGATCTTACTGGGCTGTTTGAAAC
>JACDHC010000028.1 GCA_013821245.1 Candidatus Nitrosopumilus sp. | reverse complement strand
CTGCCACAGAAGGTTCCAGGAATGGGTCCGACTAGGCATTTTCAAAAGGATGTGGGTTAAGGTGCTAAAGGCATACGATGACAAAAAGGGAATCAAGTGGATGTGGCAATCACTTGACAGCATATCCATAAAGTCGCCTTTAGGGGGGCGATGACCGGTAGCAATCCCACAGATAGGAGCAAACTGGGCACAAAAAGGCATATTTTGACAGACAAGAGTGGCATCCCCTTATCTGCCATCATAACACCGGCTAATTCCCATGACATAAAAGCAGTAACAGATGTTATGGACAACGCAGTTGCCAAGAATCCGCAGCTGACATCACCTGCCCTTACTGCAAAATCCAGGACAATAAGGCAGCACCTATGCCTTGACAGGGCGTATATTTCTAAAGCTGTGGAACAGGAAATAACCAGACGGGGATACGTGCCTCACATGCCATACAAGAGAAAGAGAGGAGAGGGCAAAGACAGAGACAAAACATTCCAAAAAAGGCATCATCCAAGAAGGCGATGGGTTGTGGAGAGAACAAACTCGTGGCACAACAGGTTCAGGAAGCTGTTCACAAGATATGAAAAGAAGGCAGAGAACTACCTTGGATTGGTGCAACTGTCTTGTAGTATCATAATCTATAGAAAGATAATTTTGGGATAGGCTCTAAGTCATTACATGTCAATTATATAATATGCATCCTAATTAAACTAAAACATTATCCGATTTATTATTTATAGTAACAAAACCAATTATTAGTTTATATATTTATATGAAATGATTACAATGAAATATTATCTAAATAATTTAGTGAAATGGATTATTCGATATCAAAAGCTATTCCTTCTCCATCTGTTTGTGTAATAAATATGGCTGAATGATGGTTTTTTAAAATACTTTCCAGCCATAACCCATGTGTATGAGGCAAAATTTCATTTACATCATAATGACATAATACTAATCCTTGAAATTTATTAAATTTAGAGTGAATTATTTGTTCTAATACCAAATTAGTTGCAATTTGCTCTTTTGTATTTATTTCACCAATAAATCTTGTTACTAAACGAAAAGGAGGCGTTAAACCAGAAAACATTTTATTTATAATTCCTTCGGTTGCAGCAATAGCTCCTTTTGGATGTTTTAGAAGATTAGGCATTTGATAAAGATGTAACAAGCCTTTTTTATTAAATTCTTTCACATCAATATTGTTATCTACCATTTCCTTTTCAATTGATGATATATCATTTTTATACGTAGTACATATACAGTTTTCCCCCTTTAGTAAGCCATTTTTCATAAACCTAAATTGGATCTTTTGGCCATATTCTTGATTTCTATAAAACAGTACGAGATGTTTGTTACCTTCTAAATTATCTACAAATATAAAAGGATCATTATATAGCCAATCATTTTTACATGCCAAATTTATACTAGACATAAAATACTACACAATCCTTCGTGACGTTCTCTTGAGGTATTTTTTTTTTAATAGTCAATTTTGAATAATCATTATTTTGTGCTTGATTACATTTTGCCATATTAATTAGCAGATCTTGGTTTATTATTCTAAAAAGGGTATTGAAAATAAAATATAATATCTATTTAGATACTATATAGATATTATAATGGTCTTAACTAGATAAATAGGTCAAAGTAAAATAGTTTAATAATAATTTTTTAATTTTCTGTCAACGGATAGTAGTAGTAGATTGTATATAATCAAAATATATTTTTCCATACTTGGCTTTAATTACAATCTGTTTATTAATCCAGTTTATAAACGATAAAGTTTTAGAAATATTTACATCATATTCAATATTGGTATAATATTATAAGATTGTATATAAATTTATTAAGAAGAAATATTAATTAATAAATATTTCAATATATAAATTTATGTAAATTGACAAGTTTTACAACAAATAAATAAACCTAATAACCGCTTTACTCCGAACTTGACAATTCTGATCCACATTTAAAACATTTAATATTACAAACAGTATACTCGCCCATTATAAAACCACATTTGATGCATTCCATTTTTTGTTTATAAACCTCTTCATCTACATCATCCAGTTTAATATATTGGAATAATAAATTGGGAACAATCAAGATTTTCATCACTATAAAAACAATATTAGAATCTTTAACTGTTTCCAATATAGATAATTAATTCTATATAGATCACTATAACGGTATTTAATGTAATACACATCTTTTACAGTATAAAATAAAATTACAAAACTGATTAATAAGTGAGTTATTCCTTTTATTTTGTAATACAATTTATTAATGGTATAAGAAAAGATACATAATCTTAAAGTAGTAAATTAATAAAATTATTTCATTGAAATAGATTAATTTATACATATTGATAAGATCAAATACTATAAACTAGCTTACACTTTTACGAACATTATTAATGACGGTGTGTTTAATTGTGCAATAGATACCTTTTAGTACTATAAGACATGTATCCTTTTATACGGAATACATATGGTTTATGTTAATTATATAGACAAATATTATATTTTAATTTATTGAGAAATAAAATACGCGAATAAAATAAATATCGCAATAGATGTGGATGGTTCTCCATCTGGTTATATTTCTTGGCATAATCATTTTTATAATAAAAGTAGAGTAAGGGTATTAAGGCCAATTATAAAAAATGAAAGGTTTGGTGTTCAAAGGATGGAAATGCTTGCAGTTTATTTTGCAATTCTAGATAGTTTGAAAGGATTTAAAAATTAAAAAGAAAAAGAAATAATACTACTATTGTTCGAAGTGATTCAAAGTCCACAATAGAGCAATTAAACAACAGATAAGGTATAAGAGATAGCATAATCCAAAGAATTCATTATTCTATAATACGAATATTAACAAAGGTTCCCTGTAATTTAATATTTTATCATTTAATTAGAACAAAAAATACTGAAGGAAAAATTTTAGGAATATTTGAAAGGATAGTATAATATTCTAAAGAAAAATCAGATAAGAAATAAACAGAGATAAAATAATTTAAAAAAACATAGTTAATGTAAAAGTAAAGCTCCTATCTCATATAATGTTGTAACAACTACAAGAACATCAATGAAAAAGAATCAAAATTAAATGTTACTAAATTTAAATAATTTTAAATAAATAATGTAATAATAATCAAAAAAATTCAATACAATAAATCATAATATTTGTGTTTATTATAATTCCTTTCAATCAAAACACATTTTATTCTACGCACTCAAATACAGTATTTAATTTCAACAATATATAATACAAAGGATTATAAGGTTCAAAATAGATGCAAAGATATTTATCTTGATTCTCAGTTAGAGAAACGAATGCTATATATCCACCATTATTAACATTAATAAATTGGAAAGCCGATCTTATTACCAATTTAGAATGAATAAGGGTGTTTTTTTTATTTGGTATAGAATAAGTGCTATTATTACCATTAGAGAGGATATTTGATAACTGCTTCGGTTTGGGTCTAAAAAAATTGAAATCCTGATTCACATTTTTATTTATTCGGCAATGTCTGGATTTTCCTACAATTAATTTTCCATCACTATTTACTACAGATGTGAATTTTATAGATTTGTCTATTCTTAGTGTTCTAGAACACAAACTATATAGATACTTTCTTTCCTCCACCATATTAATTAGTAATATATGCATTAATCCTTTTACTAAATAATAATAATAGAAAATATGTTTAAAAAATATCTATATATTTGATTGTATAATATATAGTTATTGTACTATAAAATATAACTATTAACCGTTATTGTAAATAATAAAACCTTCCATAGTTATATTTTATAGCAGTAAGTTTTAAAATAAGTATTGTTACAATAAGTCGAGTTTATTATAACCACTAATCAATATATTACTGTGGTATTACCGAATAGTGACTTTTTAAAGTTTACTGATAATTACATAATCTTAGGATACATCAAATGATTAAATAATTTGAGTGAATAGTATTAATAAATAAAAAATAGTTTACAATATTTTAAGGACTGGAGTCATTATCCTCAAAACAATAGACTACATAATACCATATTTATTGATAAAGAAACCATCACCGCTTTTTAACAGATCAGATTTACAATATTGAACAAATTGTTCATATTTATTTTTTCTTACTGTGGCAATATTGTTTTCAACGCCATTGTGTTCATATTTATGATGCTTTTTCAAATAGGCAATTGTTATATCATAATCATGGATAACACCAAGCACATCTTGGATGTTTTCTAGTGTCCCAATTAGACCAGGAACACCATGAATATCATTATCCTTAATCTCGCTAATTCGTCCATCTTTGTCAACATTTTCGTTTGTTTTATCCTTGACACTTAATAAAAGCTCAAACAAATATCGCAATTTCTTAGAATCCTTTCTTATCTCATGTAATTCCTCTATCCTTTCACAATCACTAATTACAACAGGCAAGTTTTTCTCAATTCTAGATGCAAAGTTATTGACAATTTTATTATATTTCTTTGTTAACTTCTTCTGCATTTTGTCATGTTTATAGATATTGCTGTCTTTTACAGGATGCGGAACATTCAGCTTTTTTAAATCAATGGCAACAGATAACGCCTTACTAAGTTTTTTGTCTTTTTTCCGCACAAGTAATTTTTTTAATGGTCCAAGTTGTTGTTCAGGTATTTGTCCTTCATGAGATAATTTTTCCAGTATTATATCAGAATCTCTTATTTCGCTATTTAATTTAAAAAGGGATTTACTAATGCCCACATATTTTTTTATTTTCTTTTTTTGTAATTGTTTTGGGCTCGATTGGTACGATGCCTCCAATCTCCTAATTGCTGTTCGTATGTCATGTATATTCTCTATATTAGGGTCTTTAGCATATTCTTCAACCCTCTTGTCCACCCTTTGCACATTATGGATATAATTATCAAGAAAAGTATTCAAACTAATAGGAAATGAGACTTCAAAAGTTAAATTGGACATAATAAAATAATCCATTTCTAAATATTTAGAGTTATACTAATGATAAAATTACAAACAGAAGGATTGGATTACACCCTCAAAAAAGATCTAGGTTTTGTATTGGAGCCAATTGGTATAGTATAGTATAGTATAACTCTAAACTGAATTGAACATTCTTTTGTATGGTCTTTCTCCCAATTTATTACTAATAGTTCTTTTTAGCTATTTCACACTGTTTAATGGTTTTAAGCTGCTTCATGTTTTAAAAATCTTCATAAAGTTTAAGCGTTATTTTTTGGGCAGTATTCTTTCTCTCCTTAGTCAATTTTGTATTTATGTTCATTTAAAATCGATTTTCTTAAAATTTCATTTGCCATGTATTTTGGTATATTGCAACACGACGAGATACAATCTCTTATTTCATTCGCATATTTCCTATTTTTTAAAAAAGAGAGATTTTCTTTTAAAGTATCAGATGGATCATGTGAAGAAAAAGTTCGCGTAATCATCATTTTGCGGATCAGATCTCTTTTTTCAGTAGGATAATTCAACAAGCGATTATTTAACTCAACCAGCATTGGACCTAATTTTTCAATCTCTTTATAAAAAATCTCATCTTCCATTTCGGTATTAATTTTGATTGTTTTGTTAATAGTGGAATGAGGATAAACCACATTATTGTTATTTGACTCCCCAACATCCATATGAAAACCGCCAACACTATCCTTGGATTTTAAATTGTCTTCAGATGCTGACAATATAGGGTCAGATATTAGATTGTTTAACCTATCATATATTTGACCACGATTCATATGTACTTTGCTGTTATGTCGGCGAGCATTCCATTTTCTTGTGGTCTTCTTATTACAAATGGAGCATACATAAGGCCCTGTATTCAAATTATATACAATAATAAATACTCCAATTTCTTTATAAGCCTCCAAAAAAAATGATTTTTATAAAACATTTACTAAATAATGTAAAAATCATAAGTATATTTTATGTTTTATAAAATATTTATATAAGTTATACTTCATATTTAGAAAATGCCATAAAGGCATATAAATTGAAAAACTATTCATCAGCATAATTATAATGAGTTACTCAGAGTGACTCACCGCGGGTAATTTTATAAGATACATTTACACATCAATCAACTATTAAACTAATGGAGCAAAGATACCCAAAAACATCAAAATAATTTATCAACAACTATAGGCCCAATCTTCAGTAGAGGCTATAATATGCGGTATAATAGCTCAACTCTTATTCTCCTCTATCAATTTCTGAGATTCTGTTTCTATCCATCCATCAATTGCCTCTACTAAGGCCTCAGAGATGTTTCCTTTCTTCATTCCTTTCTTTTCAAAAACAGCTTTACGGAACTTTTTTTCTAAATCGTCAGGTAAAACGATATTCATCTTACCCATATAAAGTATATGTTGATAACTCTATATAAGGATATATGTGTTATTTTCTGACTATGTCAACCTTTCCACTTTTCCACCTTCCCATTCCTCCTAAATCTGAAAACATCTGGCAAATGGCATTTAGGCAAGTTATCCGTTCAAACAAAATAGCAAGAGATTACACTGACAAAGTGAACACTTTATCCGTTTTACATCGCAAATTGCAAATAAAGATTCCTGATCGTACAGTTATCTATAAAGATAGAATAAATGCATCAATCAGTGTATTCATTCAGCATATTAAAATCATCATAACAAAAATTAAGTTATAGTATATGCTGAGGATAAAATCTATTTTCAGCATCAGTCTATTATATGAGTTACTCTGAGTAACTCGAAAGTAGTTACTCCAGGTTACTTTACATCATCAGACCAAATTGCAATGCTTTATGGTCTGGTCCATTAGATATTATATTGATAACTATAGTCTTTTGTGCATAAGAAAACTATTTGGGTTAAAAAGCAGAAATATTAGGTAAAGAAGGTTATTATAGGCATCTTCCGGTCCGCAATACGGGCCAAGATAAGCATTCCCTTTTAATTTAAGGTATTTACCAGACCATAACAAAGGGCAACACCAAGATAAGTTGCAAACAACTTGTTATTCTTCTGATCATTCTTTTTGCAATTTATTTGGATAACGGCATATTTTTGGCGAGTTGATAAAGTTATTGGCCAAATTGACAAAAATTATTTTCTCTCCAACAAGATACAATGTATTACATTATGCTTTATGGCTTAATAACCAATAGCTATATGATGGCTTATTTAAAAAATATATTAACTAGAATTTTACATTTTGAATCCTCTGCTTAACATTATCAATTCAGGGCCAGTTGTTATGCTACCAACAACTAATGATTTTGAATTACAAATTATCCCTGAAGAAAGATAGGGAATGCCTCCATTGATTGTCAAGGGTTCAACATCAACTTTTAAAATGGAAGAAACAATTTCGATTTCTTTTTCCGAAGCCTTTGGATGAATTCCTGCACCATAATTATTGGAAACCAACATAGACCCTGTTTGATTAAAATCTGCTATTGGCATAGTATGAACATTAATTCCAAGAATATCTTCTATTTGTTTATCAAATTCACCTTTAAACAGAGGCGAAACTATAGCACCGTGATCATTTGCGGATATTAAATTCCCTATTGCAGTAAGTTTTGAATCCAGGCGTGCAACATTAAGCCCAGTCACTTGTTTAAGATATGTAATTTCATCATCTGACGCTAATGAAGGCAAAATCATGCCGTTATTATTTAAAACTACCATTGGTCCAATTAGTCGATTTCCGGCTATTGAAACAAAAATTGGTTCGACTTCTAAATAGTCGACCAGTTTTTTACTTTTAGTTTCGGCATATCCATATGGAAGTAATACTATACTATCATTAGATTTGGCGAATATACCCACATTAGGACTCTTGTATAAATCATATCTGAAAATACCCAAATAATTTAAAGTATATTCAATTTATCATATGAACTTATTGGTTAAAAGATGGATATTTAGAATTTATAAATGTAAAATAATACCATAATTAAATATTAATAGAGAGCCAACAAAATGGGAATGAAAAAAACCACGCATATAATTTTTATTTTGTTATTTTCCATATTAATATCTTATAATTTATTTGTCATACAATTTTTCAATGGCAATTCATATTCACAATTCCCAAATTCAGAAATAGAACAAAGCAGAATGAACAATATCGAAGGTATCAAATGGTCATACTATACGGATAAAAAAGAAAACCTTACTGCAATATATCCGAATGGATGGAAAATAATTAAAGGTGAAAACAGTGATAACAATAATCAAAATGGCTCTATCACAATATTCCGGTCTCCTAAGGAAAATTCGAATGACACTTTCCAAGATAATATTGTCATAAGCATAATAAAATCAAATAACAACATATCAAATAACAACAATTTTGAAATACAGACAATAATAAAAAAACTGGAAATGAGAAATGAAGATTTTAAACTAGAAAATTTTTCAGACATAAATATAGGCAATAAACAAACTGGAAAGAGTATAGAATATGGTTTTAACAGTACAGGAATAAATTTCAAAACTGAACAAATTTTTTCCAGCATAAATAACAAGATACACATATTCTCGTTATTAGCTGAACAAAAAGCATTTGAAAAATACTCTCAAATATTTAATTACATGTTGAAAAATATAATATTAAAAAACAATTAGCAAGATTTGCTATTAATCATCTAATCCAGCAAAAATTTGCGTGTCGATGATATTTGAAAAACTAGAAGATATGTCACTAGCTATTTCGGATGACAAAGGCAATAAAATTGAGGAATCTTGATATGGTTGCTCAGAATTCCCTATAGAATCATAATTATGTAAAGAAAATTGGTTTAGCACAGGAGATTCCTTTACCTTGTCTTTAGCTAAAACAATTTGGGAGAAAACATAACTGTCAACAACAACAACAACAACAACAACCATCATGGAAATCAAACAAACAGATACAAAGAATGTTAGTTTTTTCATATATTTGATACAGGGTTTATATCAAATATAAGAAAACCTTCGAATATAACAATGATAAATCTATTTACATATTAATGTAGTAATTTATATTCAAAAGTTAATATTATTTTTTTTATCAATTTTTTATTACAGGATTTGTTATATAAATTTTCATTATCGGTTTTTTACTTATGAGAATAAAATCAATCCATCACTAAAGATTTGTTTTCGTGTTCATATTTTCTTATAAGATTTTCGTATTTTAATGTAGTAGATATCTCATCAATGCCCTCTAACAAATAATATTTTAATGTAGAATCAATATCAAATTTATGGATATCCGAACATATCTTAATTTCTTGGTTTAGCAAATCAACTTCTATATCCTGATTTATTTTTGAGATAAAAATATCATCAATTATATCTTTGTCCAATATAATGGCCAAAATACCATTCTTAAAGCAATTATTATAGAATATATCAGCAAAGGAAATCCCAAGGATTACTTTAAACCCGAAATCTTTGAGTGCCCATACAGCATGTTCCCTCGAACTGCCTATCCCAAAGTTCTCCCTTGTCAGAAGTATTTCTCTGCCCACAAATTCAGGTAAATTTATAACAAATTTGGGTTCTACGTTACCGTCTTTATTATAACGCCAGTTATAAAATAGATATTTTCCATATCCAGTTTTTCCCAAAAGTTTCAGAAATTGTTTTGGAATAATCTGGTCGGTATCGACATTGACTATGTCTAGTGGAACAGGTTTGCTTTTTAGGTGTTTAAAAGGCTCCATAAAAATCACTTAATGCTTTTTACAATATTAATTTAAATCCATTCTCTGACGTCAACGAATTTACCTGCAATTGCTGCTGCAGCGGCCATAACGGGACTAACTAAATGAGTTCTTCCACCTGTGCCTTGCCGCCCTTCAAAATTCCTATTTGAGGTACTAGCACATCTTTCACCAGGTAAAAGTATATCAGGATTCATTCCTAAACACATGCTACAGCCAGATTCACGCCACTCAAAACCAGCATCCATAAATATTTTATCAAGTCCTAGTTTTTCAGCAGATAACTTTACCTGTTGAGAACCTGGAACGACCATGGCTTTAACATTAGGAGATATTTTTTTGTCTTTCACTATTATTGACGCTTCTATTAGGTCTTCAAGTCTTGCATTTGTACATGAGCCTATAAACACTCTATCCACCGGTATGTCTGTGATTGGCAACCCAGGGGTCAAATCCATGTATTTTAAAGCTCGAATAGCAGATTTTTTCTCTTCTTCATCTCCTTTAGCATATTCATCTGGATTTGGAATTGTAGAAGTAACGTCAACAGTCATGGCAGGATTAGTACCCCATGTAACTTGGGGGACCAGATCATCAACATTCAAAATGAATGATTTATCATATTTTGCGCTAGCATCAGGTCTAAGATCTCTCCACCTATCTAGCAATCTTTCAAATGATTCATTTTTAGGAGTATATCTTTTTTCTCGCAAATAATCAAAGGTTACATCATCAGGAGACACAAGTCCCGCTCTAGCGCCTGCTTCAATTGACATATTGCATATTGTCATTCTTTTTTCCATAGAAAGATTTGAAATAAAACTACCTCGATACTCGATTACAGACCCTGAACCACCCGATGTGCCTATATTTTTAATAATTGATAATATCACATCTTTTGCAGTTACGGCAAGATCTTTTTTTGAACTACTATTCAAAATAATTTCAAAATTCTTGGCTTTTTTCATCCACAAGCATTGAGTAGATAATACATGTTCTACATCACTAGTGCCTATTCCAAACGCCAATGCACCAAAAGCACCATGTGTAGAAGTGTGACTATCTCCACAAACAATTGTTGTACCCGGAAGTGTCAAACCTAGTTCAGGTCCAATTACATGAACTATACCCTGATTTTGATCATTCATATCAAAAAGAGTTATTCCAAAATCTTGGCAATTTTTTTGCAAAGATTTTATTTGTAGCGATGAAATTTCATCAACTAATGGTAAGGATCTGTTTGTAGTAGGAATATTATGGTCTACAGTAGCAAAAGTAAGATCAGGTTTTCTAACCCTTCTGTTATTAATCCTAAGGCCATCAAACGCCTGTGGGGAAGTGACTTCATGTATAAAATGCCTATCTATATAAATCAATGATGGATCATTGTCATTGCCTGAATATACTAAATGGTTTTCCCAAATTTTATCATAAACGGTTTTTACCAAATATTAATTATAATAGAAAGAAGAAGTATAATAATTATTTCATAATTTTGTGCTGATTAATAATGCTTAAATGTAGTCAATTATTATTTTGATATAAATGCATACTAATGAGCAGATTAATGATAATCGCTATCCTCAGCATATTTTAGATCAGATTAAAAAAGGAACAACTACCTGTGCTATTACATGCACCGATGGGGTAGTTTTAGCAGCAGATACTAGAGCAAGTGCAGGTTTTTTCATAGCAGATAGACACGTTATGAAAATACAAAAGGTAGACGATCATTTAGGCATGACTATTGCAGGTGGGGTTGCGGATGCTCAAAATCTTGTTGATACAATGAGATACAATGCAAATATATACAGACTATCCAAAAAAGAATTGATTCCGGTAAGTTCTGCTGCAAGACTTTGTTCCAACATATTATTTAATCAAAGGTATTTTCCATTTTATGTTCAAATTATTATGGCAGGGTTTGATCACAGAGAAAGAGAGGGAAAAATATACAATATAGACTTATTTGGGTCGATGACCACCGAAAAGTTCATTTCAACAGGAAGTGGGTCACCAGTTGCTTATGGGTATTTAGAATCAGAATTTAAAGATGGAGTCAGTGTAAATGAAGCTTACAAAATTGCCATTCAATCAATAGCCGCTGCAATTAGAAGAAATGCAGGAACTGGAGACAACATAAACGCCGTAATAATAGATAAAAACGGATATAGAGAGTTGACCAAGGAAGAAAAAGACAGCGTCGGCGCTAAATTTTAATTTGTTTGAGAAAAAAAAGATTAGAAAACATTTTACGAATTAATAAGTATTTTCAATAAAATCTTCAATTTTTAAGTCCATATATTCCGGAAAATCTAAAGCTGGCAACATTTTTTTCATAAAAGGATCAGCAATTATATATGCAGTTTTAAAATGGTTATTTTTTACAAAAGAATTAAATAATTTTATGAATTCGCCGCAGTCTTTAGGCTCAAAACCAGTTGAATGTTTAGAGAAAACATTATGGGAGGCAGGATAAATATCGGAGATTTCAACAGGGATTAATCCAAAAAAAGGGTTATAAAGGCACACTAAAGATAAAGAATATCTATCAATTAAATTTTTAAAAGCAGTAGATAAATAAAATGGTCTTATGCCTCGATCAGGATACAGCAATAGAACATCGTTATAAAGCGATCTATAGTTATTTATCAGCATATTACGAAAATTTATTAATTCGGGTCTATGCTGATCGATAGGCTCAAATAGATAAATTGCTTTCTGTTTAAATATAGGAGTATTATTTTGCAAATATTCAAAATTTTTAATGGTATATATAGCATCCATTAATTTTGGGTGAGAGCGGGCTTTTTGTAAAACATATTCCCATAGTCGCCCATCGAATATAGACTGTTTTACAAAAGACACTTCTTGTTTGAGAACAAAAAGGTTATGCTTTGCCAGGTTGGTAATTCTAGTTTCCCAATCTTCATTTAACAATTCATTAACTGTATAATAACAACAAACAGGGCAACAACATGGAAAATATGACATTGCATCCAGTTTTAAAGTTCCATGAGAATACATATAGCGATTATCTTTTGCATATAGGATATAGGATGCTGAATCAAAAGTATCACATCCTAAAGCCACAGCAAGTGGAATGGTTAATGGATGACCGGCACCGAATAAATGAATCGGTTTATTGGGTATAGCTAATTTTGCCGTTTTAATAAGTTCTGCCAGTATAGAAAAATTATAGGATTCCATAAGTTCTACCGGACTGCCTATTGCAAAAAACTGAAATCCCATTTTATCCAAAATAGATGCCGAATAGGTGACTAGGTCAAAATGTTCCGCCCCTTGAATTGTTCCGGTCCATAACTCCCCTTTAGACGAAAGGAAATTAGATTTATTATTATTATTATTTTCAATAATTTCAACGGTCTCTTTTATATTAGAAATAGTCTCATTTACATAAGATTTAGCAACAGAGTACGGTAATCCATAGCCTGTAGGCTTATCCAATGGAATAGGAATATCACTACCTATATCAATTTCAAATTGAGCCATGGTCGAAGGCGATACCCCCACTGATCCATATTCAAGAACTTGATAGCCTCCAGAATCAGTCATGATAGGCCCATCAAAATTTACAATGTTATGGATTCCGTATTTTCTAGCTCTCTCTTCAGATTGTTTAAATGCAATATATGCATTTGTTATGATGCAATTAAATCCAAGACTTTTTAAAAAATTTGGACTGATTTGTTGTTTAGTTGGGTGAATTACAGGTATAAAGGACGGTGTTTCAAATGAACCATGAGGAGTAGTTAATTTTCCAATTCGGGCAGCTAAGTCTGTACATTTCACCTCAAATGACAAGATTAATTCTTTGGCTCCTTGTTGAATTCATCATATATTGCTTTGACTCTAGATGCTGCCAATCCGGAACCCTCTTCTATTCCCGTTTCTGTAACCTTAATTTTATCCATTACAATTATGGCACCTATATCCTCTCGAATTTTAACTAAACCAGGAAATACCCGAGACAATCTATCAGCTAGTGCCTTAAGATCAAATGGTTTTTCTAATAATTTTATTTCTTTAACAAATAATCCATTTACCATTAATTTTTGAATTTGTTGGGAGTCAACGTTATCCAATATCAAATCAAATTTTTCATTAAGTCCAACCAGAACTCCAGAATAATTTTTATTGTATGAAGTTTCAATTGAAACCTTTTTTCCTAGAAATTGTATACTTTCTTCAGCAAACCTTCTTGAAATTAAAGCAGCCATGATTCAAATGGATAATATCTGAAGGTATATATATATGAAATTAGTTTGTTTTTAGTTTATGATAAGAATTTAAACATTTGAGGATCGTTTTGGACAATAGGCAACCAGTCTATCTTGCCAAACTCTCTCAAGTTTTTATTGACATGCATTTTAACTATTTTTTGTGCAGATATAGAGGGAAGGACATTTTCATTTATTTCCAATTCAGCAATATCTGTTTTGTTAAATTTTTCTAAAAAATCATATGATATAATACCTAAAATTTCAGATATCAAATTATCATGAATCTTTTTTTCAGAATATGACCGGTCCTCATATATTTTTTTAAGTTCATATGGAGACCTTCTCAAAATAACTGCAAGGTCTACTAATGGCGGGTCTACGACATATGGAGCAAGATGACCAACTATAATTGTATTGTTATATTTGTTTAAGGAAAGCATCGATTTTAATAAATTAAATGTTTTTTTGATATCCACTTCATTTTCATATACAGAAGAAATTAAAAGATTTTTAGATAGTACTACTTTGTTTATGTCGAGAATAAGGATTTCACCTAATAGTTTTGAAAGTTCTTTAGAAATAGTATGTTTTCCTACACCGGGCGTTCCAGAAATTATTATTTTCAGATATTTAACGCCTTGCTCTTATATTTTTAGAGTATTTTGTATTCCAACAACTTTAAAAGATTATTTTAAGAATAATCATTAAAAACATTGTTTACATAATCTGTCAATTCGTCTCGCAATTTAATTACATTAGATCTTTTATCGCCATCTAAATTAGTATGAAGTAATGCATCCAATCCTTCAACCAAATATTTTATATTAGAAAACGTTAACAAGGTTTTATGATCATCGTAACCAATATTGTCTTCCACGTCGATAATGCAATTTGCAGATTGTTAAAGTTTATGGTGGAAAATAAACTGGTGTTTACAAAAAATGGTGTGGTGATAAAGTATAATGATTGCATACTATCTTACATTAATATATATTGTATGACAATTAACACATAATTTAATAGAAAAATTACATTAAACTTTAATATATTAATATTAAGCAAATACGAGTATGATAAAAGAGTTTGGTGTTATTTTTAGTAGTTTATTTATACTAATATTATTATTTTCCCTTACCATCTCATTTAACAACAATTTTAATGCATTAGCACAGAATTCCACTGTTTCAAATCTCCCTCCAAACACCACAAGCACCATTAGTGGAGTAAAAATCATTTCTCCCGAAAAAGGATCTACTGTACCAATCAATTTAAACAGCCCATTCATTGTCAAAGGAATATCCAAGGATACTACAACAACTAATTGTCAGGTTTTAGTCATTGTCAATAACGTAAAACCATATCAAAACGCACAACCTATGAATAAAAACGGTAATGAGGACTTTTCCCAGTGGCAATTTACTCTGACAAAAAACTATACAAACATTATTGAAGGATCAAATAAGATCACATCCAAATTTTCTTGTTTAAATAATCCACAAAGCTCTCATTACTCTGTAAATGTAACAGGTGTGAACTTTACACCTGAGCAACTAAGAACATATTATTCCACTGTCGTATCCAATGCTACCGCCCCTGTCGTATCCAATGCTACCGCCCCTGTCGTATCCAATGCTACCGCCCCTGTCGTATCCAATGCTACCGCCCCTGTCGTATCCGCGATAACAAATCAACAACCAATATCACAAATACTAGCACCTAATGAAAATAGTCAAAGCGATCCAATTTGTTGTAAAACTATAGATAATAGTGGTGGAAGTAGCAGCAACGCAGGAAGTAGCAACAGTGCCGAAATTGCAAGAGCAGCGGCCGAGGAAGAGGAAGAGGAAATTGCAAAATGCCCTCTTGGATTTTATAGGAACACTGATGGGGATTGTGAAGAAGTAACATCAAATTCGGATGACGATGACGAAATTGCAAGAGCAGCGGCCGAGGAAGAGGAAGAGGAAGAGGATGACGAAATAACTGAATTTTTCCTGGATGACTTCTTCGATGAAATGGAGTTCAATCTTCAATCAGCTGGAATTAAT
>JACDHC010000167.1 GCA_013821245.1 Candidatus Nitrosopumilus sp. | reverse complement strand
GGAGGAGGGGGAGGAGGAGACAGGTATAACTGAACTTGCAATGCCAGTTTCAGTATCATTTAAGATGGGGGAGGATGGAATGGACTCTTCCGAAGTAAAAACACCAATATTAACAAAATAAGATACGATCCCAATTATCAATATCACAATTCCAGCAGCATAAACAACCTTAGTATTCATAAATATAAGTTATAACGGATCGTGCCTATAAAATGGTTTAGAAAAAAGCATTTTTAAAATACAATTCACCATCATAAAAATAGAGCTGCCCTGCGTGGAACAAACAAAGAGAACAACAATTGGGATGCGGAAAACTACCACAAGGTTTCAGACATCCAGGAGTCCTGGGCAATAGATTTGCTTGAAAGGAGAAAAATCAAGGATAACGAAATTGTGCTGGATGCAGGATGTGGAACAGGCCGTGTTACAAAAATAATAGCAAACAAGGTAAGAAAAGGCAAAGTTTACGCAGTTGATGCAGACGGCAATATGATAACAAATGCTAAAAAAAACCTTAAAGATTATTCAAACACAGTATTCATAAAGTCAGACCTGTCGGATCTTGAGTTGCCAGAAAAAGTTGATTTAATATTTTCTAACGCAGTAGTACATTGGATTTTAGATCATAAAAAACTGTTCACAAAATTCTGGGAATTGCTAAAACAAGATGGAGAACTTTTAATTCAATGTGGAGGGAAAGGGAACCTTGGTTCTACCCATGTTATTTTGGAAGAAATTAGAAAAAGCAAAAGATTCAAGAAATATTTTGAGTACTGGAAAAACCCATGGAATTTTGCAACCCCTAAAGACATAATAAAAATATTAAACAGTGTAGGGTTCAAAGACGTTCAGGCTTTTTTGACAAAAAGCACAGCCAATTTTGAAAATTGCCAAGAATACATTTTATTCATGAAAACCGTTGTGATGAAACCGTATTTACAATATTTACCCGATAACAACAGTAATCAGGGTGAGACCAAAAATTCATTTGTAGGCACATTTTTGGAAAAACTTAAAGAGCAAAGCATAAAAAAGAAGACTAACGCGGATCTGCTAAAGATAGATTATGTCAGACTAAACATCACGGGAAGGAAAATGACATGAATTGATAAAGGTAAACAGAAAAAGAACATGAAAGTAGTGTTTGATATGAATATGCTTGGATAGAATAACATAACCATAAAAACACCAAAATGGCAATTTTAAGAAACGAAACAAAACTATCACAAAATAGAATCTGGAATTTCATCGCAAAGATAATCCCTTACTGGGGAGATAATATCGTTTAAATATTTAGAGGTGGCCATCTTTAGGTCTTTTGGGTGGATCTTATTTTGCTCATAGTCTTTTTGGAGTTCATCATAAGAAAAATATGATGCATTACCACCATATTTTGCAGGTCGTTCCACTATAAATTCATCGTATTGATGGAAAACAACGTGTTTGGTAATTTCCAGTATGGGGTTATCGGTTGAAATTCCCAAAGGGCAATAAGCTTTGTTTATTTTATAATGGATATCTTTTTCAGAATCATGAATTAAAATACTACTTGAGGGATTACTTTTGCTCATCTTGCTAAAAACTTTAGAGTCTTCGCTTTTTCTTTCGGAGTTAAAGGTGGCAGGCAACAATGATGCATTGGCGGTTGTAGGGATATCAGGGTTGGGAGTAGTAGCAGAGGCAATGAGTGGTTCGGATAATCCAGGTAGGAGATGATGATGTATGGAAACTGGAGTTTTCCAATCAAGTTTTGGAAATACCTCCCTTACCAACATATGAATTTTCCTTTGGTCGGTTCCAGCCTGAACAATATCCAAATCAAGTGCTTTAATATCCACAGATTGCATTGATGGATAGAGAAGTTGGGAAAAATCCAAGGCATCTTTTTCGGTTCTTCCCATAATTGTTAAAGAGCGCAGAATTCTTGAAAGCGTGATTTGTTTTGAAAAAAGAACAAAATTTTTCCAATAGTCGTCTGTGTCCTCATAAAGATTGGACCCATGGATTATGTTTACACCGGGGCAAAAAAATTTAAAAGCTTTTTCATAGTATTTTGAAATTTTAGATATTAGATTCCAGTCATTGTTTAGTTTGTTATTTATATAAGTGTGCCAATCGGCCAGAAAAACATTTGATTGAATACCAGCTTTTATAAAATCATTGATTTTAAAACCTGTGAGTATCAGACTGCCCAGGTGCAATTTTCCAGAAATTTCTAATCCAATGTAATGTTTGGGCGAAGAGTTGGTTTCAAACAGGGATCTCAATTCACCTACAGTAACTATCTCTTCTGTTGGAGGCCTTTGAACAAGAGATATTTTTTCCTCAATATCCATTATGAAAATCTTAATGATAACCGTTATTATAGATTATTTAATTTCATATTTCAAAATTAAACTATTAGGTTAATCCTTTATTTTCTTTTTTTATCCAATTTTGTGCTAATGATTTTTTTTGGGAAACAGTCGCCATGCGATCCTAACAAAATAAATGGTGAGGACTTCAAATCATATGTAGGAAACCGATTAAAATTATCGGAATAATTAATAGAACAAACATCATCATAATTCAATCCAATGAATTTTTTTTTCAAACGGTATTTTTCACCCATAGAGAAATAAAGATAATTCTCCAATATGCCCTCTCTTAGTCCTGTGGGGCAGACAAGTAACTCACTAAAACCCAACTGCTCCATTAATATTCTAACCACACAGCTACCCGCAGTAATGGTTTTAGATCGTTGTTTATCAATCAGTTTTATCTGCGACAATTCTTCTTGAGAAAGTCTTTTAAAAACATCATTTGAAACATCTATCATTTTTTTAGTCATTGTGATATGGTTATACGATAAAGATGGTCTTTGAAAAACTCCAGCAACAAACTTATGGATTGTTCTGATTGTGCCACCTATTCCTACCAGTTTAATACCCATGGTTTCGTCAATTTTAAATTGGTCAATCGTGGGTAAGTGACCATAAAGAAATTTTTCAAGTTGCCTATAGATTGATTCCTCTTCTTCCAACATTCCGTTGAATTTAACGAATTTTTCAGATAATCTTAAAGCACCAAGGTCAAGGCAGATGATTTTTTTTGCCTTGTAGTTTTGTACATGGATTATCTCGATGCTCCCACCACCCAAATCAAAAAATATTGCATTTGGAATATGCATTGTTGATTGAGCCCCCAAATACGAGAAAAAGCCCTCTTCAAGTCCAGATAATACGTTAAACTCAAGTCCCGATTTCTTTTTTATGTTTTTGACAACATCTTTTCCATTATCTGCATCCCTAACGGCACTTGTAGCGATCGGAATAACGGCATTGTTTTTTATTTGCTTTAATTCAGCTTTAGATTTATTGAGAAATTTGACAACCCTTTCAATATTTTGATCCTCGATTATATTGTTGGTTTTATACAAATTATAACCTATTTGGACATACTCTTGTTGTTGATATTGCTTTTTATATCGACCATTTTTATAAACATCATAGGTAGAAATTTTGATGGAATTGTATCCTAGATCAACAATTGAAATAGATTCCCTTTTCTTCTTTAATGTAACTAGGTTCTTATACAATTCTAATTCTAATCATGCATAAAAAAATATTAGTTTATCCATTGTTAATGAACACTCAAAGAAAAATAAAACCACTATAATATACGACATGATTCCATCGTTGCTGTTTCTGCTCTTGTGGCTATTGGATATAATCCACATATAAAATAGTAATTATTGCACAATCCATATGTACATATTCTTATCGAATAAAAGAAATGGAGATTTAACGGTATTGTGAAAGAGTTACTTTTTCTCCAGGTTTCATATCTCTTTGAGTTTTTATCTTTTTAACTGCATCCTCAAAATGCTTCATTGTAACGAAGGCTTCGGTGGCATGCTTAGCGGCATCTTCAGGGGTACTGTATTTTTGAAGATACTCGTGTAAGACTAGAGAGACCGCAGTATTTGCAACTGCAGACATATCAGCACCACTGAAACCATCTGTGAGTTCTGCAATTCTCTGAAGGTTGACCTCGGTGGTAATTGGCTTTTCTTTTGCGTATATTTGCAGTATTTTTAACCTTGTTGTAAGATCAGGTTTTGGAACGAAAACAATTTTATCAAATCTTCCAGGTCTTAATAGAGCAGTATCAATCATATCTAATCTGTTAGTTGCGGCAATAACAACTACACCATTTAATTCCTGAATGCCATCCATCTCGGTTAACAATTGTGAAACCATTCTTTCCGTACCTGCGTTTACACCTTCCATTCCCCTTATTGGCGCAATGGAATCAACTTCATCGAAGAAAACAACACAGGGAGCTGCCTGCCTGGCGCGTCTGAATATCTCCCTGACACCTCGTTCAGATTCGCCAATCCATTTTGAAAGTAGTTCTGGCCCTTTTACACTGATAAAATTAGCTTCAGATTCTGTAGCAACTGCTTTGGCCAGCATAGTTTTTCCTGTGCCTGATGGACCATGCATCAGAATTCCCTTAGGTATGGAATGACCTAGTTTTGTATAGAGGTCAGGATACC
>JACDHC010000166.1 GCA_013821245.1 Candidatus Nitrosopumilus sp. | reverse complement strand
GTATGGTCTCCATGCTGATTGAAGTGAGATTATCACTGCTTTTTGAGACTCTATGTATTCCTCTGAAATCTCTTTGGCTGTTTGCAGTGATTGTTCTTGGTAGCTGTTAACAATGTTATTGTAGTGTGGTATTTGGTTTCTTGACTCGTCTATTGACCTGTTGATGTTGTCTTTGGTTTGGTCAAGTGACCTGTTTATTGACTCTTGGATATCATTGGAGTTTTGGTTGTTTTGGTTGTTTTGGTTGCTGTTTGCATTGGTATTGGTTTCATAGGTATATTTTGAGAAGCCTGCGTTGTTGCTGCTGTTGTTGTTGCTTGCTGATGTTGCTGTTGTTGTTGTTGAATTGTCAGTTTTAGTTGTCATCACAAACTATTGGTTAAACTATTATATCAACTTAGGTATTTTAGGGCTTTTAGCGCCTTTTAAAACCATCATAATTAATGGAATTATGATTTTGTGAGATAATCAAATGCAATTATATCTCATAATAGTTTATTATTAATACAATCAAAATTAAAATAATTTTTTCATCACTTATAAAAGAAAATGTAGTGGTTGTATATCATATCCAATAAAAATATTAAAAAAAAAGAGATTGTTTGTATGCCCTAATCCCTAAACCGACCCCTATCCATCCAAGAAATATCCTATTGCCTTTTTTTGTAAAATACAATACACCTAATTGGATATTAAGCACATTAAACCACATAAACTAATTATTCTTTATCTTTAATCTTTAACATTAAATTATCTATTTTTATAGTATAATATCCATAATGAAATGTATTTCTCTAAAGCAACCTTATGCGGAATTACTTGCTATTGGTAAAAAAACCATTGAAACAAGAGGATGGTCTACCAAATTCAGAGGAATATTTTTAATACACGCTTCAAAAACTATTGATGTTGAGGCTTGTAAATATTATGAGATAGATATGGATAACATTACCAAAGGCGCCATAATTGGTAAAGCTGTTATTTATAATGTAAAGAGATATCCAAATAATAATGAATTTGTTTTAGATAAAAATAAACATTTATCTTTAAAGAAACTTGCCAACAATAAAAACATGTATGGATTTTTAATAAAAGACGCAGTCAAATTCGATAATGCTGTGCCCTGTTTGGGTAAGATGGGTTTTTTTGATGTGCATGAATCATAATGTTTCAATCGTTGTTGTGATAATAATTGTTAAGGTAAATAGAAAAACGCCAAAGTTAAAAAGGTTAAGATGCTTCAATATCTTAATTGATATTTATTTTTTAGGATATATAGTGATAAAATTGAAACAATTAATGTATTGCAATCGGCCATATAATAAATTATCATAGCTGTCCCCATTTTATTCACCTCAAACAAAAAATAATTATATAATAATCAGTCCAAGACTTCTTTAGACATTTTTGCGGTCTGTATTATATTCTTTATTTCAATATCTTTACTTTTACTTAAGATTTGTGAGATAGACGGTTTGGCTTTTTCGCCAAGAATTAACGTTTCTTTTCCTTTTATGTTCAAAATAACGGTCATTTTATGCTCTTTAAGGATTTTTGCGAAATCTCGAGCATCTTTTATCAAATCCCAAAAACTTAAAGTTTCATCTGTTTCAACCAAGTTAAAAAAAGACAAGTCCAAGACATCAATTACAATGTCTTCTTTAAAGTCTAAGGATAAAAGAGGAGATTCATTAAAATCTACTAATATGTTGCCTCTTATATTCAAAAAGAACACTACCCCTAGGCAGCTATATACTTTGATGAATCACTAATTGTGCTCGTATTAGAGTTTGCATCTGTGCTTGGTGATTGTTGGTCTTTATGGGATGAAGTCGATGTTGATGCAATGACTAATTTTCCATCTATTATCCATTTAGCACCACCTAATTCCTTTCCCCCAGGACCTCGAGCCTGTGGGACATCAATTTGGAGATGATCAAAAGTGTAAGTTACAGCGACATCTTTACTTACAAGCTTTTCTATAAGCTTTGTAACTATTTCTGACATATTTGATCCTTTTTGATCACTGCTATTACCTTGTTCTGATGATGAAAGAGACGAATTACTCATATCCTTTTATATCTAACATTGTATATATAGATATATTGTATTTATTTAGGGAGATTTTATATTATTTTATACTTTTAGTTTAATAATATATTATTTTTACCGAATTAATTATCCCCCCAATAAGATTAGGATTTAAAATGCATGACAACTGGCGATAGTGGTACCAAACAGCAAAAAGGTTATTTTAATTTAGCAAGCCTTTGTTTATTATTTAAAACTATATTTATTAAGGTATTTTGAATTGGGAAAGCAAAAAAGTATTGGCAGAATTTCAAATTATCTAATAATGATTTAACTAAAAAAAAGGAAGGACAGACTCTAAATATCTATATCCATACAATAAACGGTTTTTTATAACATTTTATGTGTTATATTATACGTCATTATGACATTTTTTCTAGTAGAGTATATGTTAACATTCAACATAGAATATTATTTACAAATATTATATTGTATTATTTTTATATTAGTAAAGGTAATGATCATTACTGGCAACTTCCCCCATAACACATGAGAAGACCGAAGTCTTGAATGGAATAGAGTGCATAACTAAAGCGCAAATAAAGGTGTCCGAAAATGCAAAGAATGTTATTCATATGTATGGCGACTCCAAATCACCATCGACAATAATGCAAACAGAACCCATAAAAAAGATATTTCTTGAGTGTGTCAATAGGGGCATAACATACAAATACATTACAGAAATCACCAAAGATAACATACCATACTGTAAAGAAGTATTGGAAATTATTAAAACAGGTGAACTTCGACATCTAGATGGGATCAAAGGAAATTTTGCATTAACCGAGTATGAATATTTGGCCACGGCCACTTTGTATGATGCACAACCATTACAGGATGTGATTTACAGTAACGCAAAACAAATAGTGAAACAAAACGAATGTCTTTTTGAAACATTGTGGGATAAATCAATGCCCGCAGAACAAAAAATAAAAGAAATTGAAGAGGGTTTAGAATCAGATGTTATAGAAATTATTAGAAATTCTTCAAGAGCAAAAAAACTCTACCTTAACCTTGTCAACAATGCAAAAAAAGAGATTATGATAATATTTCCCACCGTAAATGCATTTATACGCCAGGATAAGGTGGGAGTCATCAAATCATTGAAAAAAGTATCTAGAGAATCTAATGTAATGATTAGAATCTTGATGCCTATAGAGAGTTTTAACCAGGATGAGCTTGACGCCATGTCATATGGTGATTTCTCCCAACAAAAAGAAACAATTGATTCCGATTTTGGAAACACAATATGTTCTGAAAATTTTGGTAATATAGACATTAGAAATATCGACCGAATGTCGGAGGCAAAAGCTACCATTTTGATAACTGACAGAAACCAATCCTTGGTAATGGAGTTAAAAGACGATACCAAAGATACATTTGATGAAGCAATAGGATTATCAACCTATTCTAACAGCATTTCTGGAGTATTATCTTATGTTGCTATTTTTGAGAGCTTATGGATAGAAACTAAATTATATGAGCAGGTAAGGGCTCATGAAAGGATGCAAAATGCTTTTATCAACATAGCAGCTCATGAACTAAGGACGCCCGCTCAAGCTATTTTAGGATTTAGCAGGCTATTAAAAAAACATCCCGAGTTAAAAGACGAATTGGTGGATGGGATGTACAGAAATGCATCAAGGCTTCAAAAGCTTATTAACAATATATTGGATGTTACCACAATTGAAAGTCAATCGCTGCATCTGAACAAAGAAAAATTTGATTTAAATTATGTAATATCTAATTTGGTTGATGAGTATCGTCATCAAATTAAAAAGACAAACAGCAACATCAAATTAATTTACGGTAATAATAATAATGCCATATTTATAGAATCAGATAAGGAAAGGATAATCCAAGTTATTTCTAATTTAATAGATAACGCCATCAAATTTACAAAAGATGGCGGCGAAATATCTATCTCTTGCGAGGTTGAAACGGAAAATGAGCATAACAAACAGGTTGTTGTAGGTGTTAGAGATACAGGAAGTGGTATAAATAGCGAAATATTTCCAAAGCTATTTTCAAAATTCACTACAAAATCATATCAAGGTACAGGTTTAGGGTTGTTTATTTCTAAAAACATCGTTGAAGAACATGATGGTAAAATATGGGCCAAAAATCATGAGAGGGGGCAAAAAGGCACGACAGTTGCTTTTAGCTTACCGTTGAAAATAAACATCCACCCAAACAACCGAAAAAACCCTATTGAGAATAAGGTAAAAACCTAATATGGAAAATAAAAAAATTTTAGTTGTTGATGACGAACCCGATTTTACATTTCTGTGTAAAATGATTTTAGAAGATGAGGGATTTGCGGTAGATGAATATACTAACCCCTTTTATCTTTTTCTGATTTTAAGCCAAATATTTATGATTTGCTCATTCTTGACATAAAGATGCCAAACATGGATGGATTTGAATTGCACAGAAAGGTAAAAGAATTGGATAATACTGTTAAGGTATGTTTTTT